>CAYTDU010000571.1:0-4097 GCA_964436395.1 uncultured Gemmatimonadaceae bacterium
ATTCTGTACTCCTGGCGATCCTGTTCAGACTCACTACGGGAGAACCACTCTATCGGTTTCCGGTATACCGACAACCGATATAATAATCTCATGCTATGTTGTGCGCTAGTGGTATGTGAGGGAGTGAGCTACCGAAGTGGGAGGATCAGTGGATTGGTGCGTTGTCGTTTGCGCGGTGCTGTTCGATGAACTCCTCAGTCTCGGCAGGAACAAACAAGTCGTCGGAGATGCCCGCGATCTCTTCAGCCTCGCGCCATGCCGCCTCCAGAAGCCATAACTCGCCTTCAAGGGCGCGCTGCTCCTGTTCCTCGTGGACCGCCATCTCGAGGGCCAGCTTCGTCGGTTTCGGGAGCTTGCCGACCAATCCCTGCTTCTTCTCTTTCACAGTGCGGTCGCCGTAACGCTTTAAATCCGCATCTCGGACCTTTTCCGGCAGTGACGCAAGATAACGTTCAGGGTTTCCAGCCGCTTCAATCCTCTCCACAGCATCTTGGATGATGTGTTTCGGACCAGCCATCGAATTCAGCTTCGGCAATAGTAGACTCGTAACCCGCTCAGCTTCTTCACCGTAAAAGGTGTCTTCGCCGTCAGAATGCTTCACATAAACACCCCAGCCCTCACCCTCAGTTGCAGAATCCAGCAAGAACCTTGAGCGCTGTAGGTTTTCCTGGCGGACCTTCAAGATTCGCCCGTCTTTGGTCTTGATCTTCACGCGAACCGGGAGGTTGATGATCAGCTGAGGAATCATGTGGAGGCCTCCCACTCCAATCCCGGCCGCAATTCCTCCGGCCATGACCGCACCGACTGCAGCGACGCCCACGCCTGACAACAAAATGGTTCGCCTACGTCTGCGCCCGAACTGGTCTCCATATCGCCAGGCTGCAAACTCGGGCCGCAGCGGCTGCCCTATCCGCACGAGCGTGAGACCCTCTTTGAGTTTGGCCAAGCCGATGTTGTCCGAAGACATTCGCAGCCGGGTTTCGCGGAACTGTCGCTCGCACTCCTCGATCGCCTCCCAGCGTTCTTCTAACGGCGTCAAATTCCATTTTTCGCAGTGGCGACAAACAACCCACAACCTGCCTTTGGCCTCGTCGTACGCTAGGCGACGGCCGATCGGGAAATTCTCTACGACCTCGTTTGTTCCTAGGCTCTTGTTACAAAAAAGGCAAGTCGAATACATGTCCCAATCCTCTCAGCCCGACGCAACCACTTCACAATTACTGTCCGGCTAATCTCCCTGAGACCACTGCTGCCACCGGCGATTCAGCCGAGCCACCTGGGACCGTCAGGTGGCTCGGCCGTACCAACATTTCATGGCCGTCACCTGACGGCTGTGGGATCCCTTCCAGGATTCGGTTTATGGCATCGCGCCTAGTACGATCGCCCCGGTGTCGTCGAACTCCACTCCCACTATGCGCATTCGCACCGCGTACTGCACATCCAGGTCATCCCTAAACACACCATACATCTTGTTACCAACTATCGTGCGGGGCGAGAAGCGAGGCGGCATTGTAACCACACCCAGGAACCGCCCCTCGACGTCGAAAACATCCCAATCCTTTGCGCCGATGTCTTCGATGAAATTGAAGACTTTCCGTTCTTCTTCCGTCAGCTCTGATGGCGACTGAATGTGCTGGACCCACATGGTGCCTCCGGGCCCGCGCTGAATGCCGGCAAACGCCGGGTAATACTCCCCGAAGCTGATTATCTGGCGTAGCCGCGGTATCGCCTGCGGAGGCACACCGGCGCTAGTCCATAGCTCGACCATTGCCTCGACCATCAATTCCTGGTCGGTCTCAGATACCGGAGTTTGCGTGAACGGCTTCCTGATTATCCGCTCGAGGACTCCATCGGGTGAGTACACTTCAATCGAATAGTCATCGTTCACACCAAAGCAGAGCCGCATGTCTTCCATGATCTGCCAGGCAGGTTCCGCAGCGAATAGAGTGAGTTCCGGATTCGGCCCCGCGAGGCTGAATGATTTGCCACCCTTGAACTTCTTCAGCGTGTCCAAGACGGTCCCGTCTGCGGCGAGTCTGACAATTGCGTCCATCGTGTCCCTAACCGGCTGATCGGGCAGAGCTAGCGGCCGTAGTTGCTCCACGATAACACCTGATCGGGTGGCGTTGATCGCCAGTGGCAGCCCCTTTTCGATCTCCAGCCGGGAACTACCCAGGCTTGTCCCGTCGGGCGCGTACCGGTTGATGCGCTGGTTGGCGAGGTCAGGAACGATGAGAGTATCGCCAGGACCCATGAATATCTGGATCGCCGACTGCCCCAACTCACCCGGGCCCGACCCCGGCCGCCCTATGGTTTGCTCGTAGCGACCGTCTGGAGAATAGACCTTTACGTGCTGAGCCATCGCGTCTATGACAAAAATGCGATCGTGCGAATCGACCGCGATAAAACCAATGGCCCCGAATTGATAATCGGGATCTCCCTCGATTGTTCCAATTCTGAGTTCCTCTTCCAACGTCCACTGGTCCGAAACCGACCAGATGCTCTCCAACGTGTTCTCGACAATCTGCACACCCGCACTGTCCCTCACCGTCCCCATCCAACCGCTCTCGCCGGAACAGGCGCTTAGCAAGAGAGCCATTAGAGAGGTGGCTCCAGTCAATCGCATCCGCATTGTCTTCCTCCTCCTGGTAGCGACGGTACCGCTGAATACCAATCTGGATGAAATCAATCCAAAATATCTATATTTGTCATATGGATATCTAATATACCTAGTTGTCGCGATTGTGCAACTTTCATTTGCGGAGATCCATTGTCCAATTACAGGGGCTTCTATTTGGGATAGAATATATATATCGTATATGCATACGACATTTAGATACACCAAGAAACGATCATGGGAAAGATAGCTGTTGTGACGATATCAGAGCAGGATGTAGAAGCTCACCTCCCACTCACGCCATTGTCATTCCAAATTCTGTTGGCGCTAGTGGACGAAGAGCGGCACGGCTACGGGATAATGAAGGAAATCGAACGCCGCACCAAGGGTCGAATGTCGCCGGCGACGGGACCGCTCTACCTTGCGGCGCAACGCCTTCTCGACACTGGGCTGATTGCGGAGTCCGCCAAAAGGCCGGCTCCGGAACTAGACGATCGAAGACGCAAGTACTACCAACTGACACCTCTTGGGCGTCGCGTTGCTGCCGCCGAGGCCGAACGAATGGCGTATCTCGTGGGTGTGGCGCTGGAGAAGAACCTCGTGGAAGGGGAGCTGACGATGAAGAGTGACGGGGTTGAAACGGACTCGGCGCACAGCAAGAAATAGATAAATGGAGCGCAACATCAGAGAGCGTTTCGCTCGCACCACACCTGCCCCCACCTGGATTCTTGCAATCTACCTACCAGATACGTAACTTCTTTTCCTACAACAAGATAACGGTTTGTCAGTGCGCAGTGTCACGGGCACAGACGTTGCGTGAAGGGCATAAGTGGCGGACGGATTGTCGGCGTTGCGTAGGTACAGGCCCACCAGACGGCGCCGGCGTTCTTAGCTGAACGTATCCTCTTTATCTGCAACAACTTTGGAGGACGCACGACGCACGAATGACTCGGGTCGGCCAGCGATTGCAGCGGCCAGCCACCTGCGGCAAAGGGGGTGCGGACATCCCACTCTCACGGCAGCGCCGTGCAATCCCGATGCTTGCATGCACGCTCATCGTGTCCGTGATAGCCTTTTTGGCTTGCGATTCAATCACCAACCCAGGCAGCGACGCCGAGATAACAATCACTTACGACCGCGACACCACGGTTGTCGTAGGTACCGTCATCGTTCCGCGTTTCACTGTTACAGTGGATGGCGTACAAGCGTCACAGCCTCGCTTGAAGCTATCCACATCCGACTCGACGGTAATCTCCGTATCGGCGTCGAACGATTCCCTGTTCGTAAATGACCGCGGATTTGCTACAATCACCGCCACTCTTATTGGGTCCACGCTTCCCGATGATCCACCGGCGGGATCAAGGACCCTGCACGCGGTCGCTGCCGAGCTGAGCATTGCCGAACACGGGGTCGAACTCAATGCGCTGGGCGTGGGCAAGATCCTCGAACATTTTGGCAAGGTGGATATCTTAGTGAATAA
>CAYTDU010000572.1:0-4096 GCA_964436395.1 uncultured Gemmatimonadaceae bacterium
TTCACTCTTTGCCGCGCTCCGCGCCGGTATCAATCCAGCAAGTGCTGCGACGGACAGCAGAATCGACATTATGCAAACGAAGGTGAATGCACCCGTAGGTTCTACTCTTCTGTAGAGAAGCGACCCAATCAAGCGGGAAAGGGCGAACGACCCTCCGGCACCAATGACGACCCCGACAACCGCAGGAGTCACGGTTTTGCCGACAACACGCCCCAGTACCTGACCCCCTGTTTCGCTTAGAGCAGCAAGCGGCCAGCGTAGATCCGATGAGTGTATTGCGGGAGGAGTGACTTGTATATTAATTGATATAGTATTATATCAATTGATATACTCATTCTGAGAGCCACCTATGACAGCGACTCCGACACTGAAACCACAGTGGTTTCAAATCCTCCTAGCAATAGCGGATCAAGAACTCCACGGCCTCGGCATCATGAAAGAGGTACTCGGGCAGACCGAAGGACAGATGCGCCTTTGGCCGGCGATGCTGTACGGGTCGCTGAAGAAGATGGTGGAGGCGGGCCTAGTGGAGGAAAAGGAAGGGCCACCGGGCCCCGGTGCTGAAAACGACCGGCGGCGCTTCTACGGGATTACTAAGGTCGGGAGAGACACATTGGCTGTAGAGGTTGCCAGGCTTACCCGATACGTGCAGGTCGCGAAAGAAAAAGACATTGCAGCAGGCACGGTGAATTCTTGAAGTACATCGTTTATCGCTGTGTTTATCGTGGGCTGTTAAGGCTCTTGCCGGAGGAGCTACGCCGATCTCACGCGAGTGAGATGGAACGGCTCTTCGCTGAAACCCTCGAAATCGAGAGTGCCAGACGTAGCTCGTTAGGTCGCATGTACGTCCTTGGGGGAGCTGTTTTGGATATTGTTGGGTGGGCTCTATCCGAGCGCAGGGATTCCCGTTCAACCTCGCGAGCGGAGCGGGGAAAGGCCGGTGATTTAAGGGGGGTGCGACAGGACGTTGCCTATTCGATCAGATCGTTGCTCAGGAGCCCCGGCTTCAGTGCGATCGCTGTCCTTACCTTGGCGCTCGGATTCGGTGGCAGTATTGCGATCTTCAGTGTCGTTGATTTTGTGCTGCTGCGACCGTTGCCGTTTCCGGAGCCGGAAAAGCTGTACACTGTCTGGGAAACGAACCTCGAGCGCGGAAGACGTCAGTCTCTAGTAGCTCCACCGACATTCGTCGACTGGCGCGAAATGGCCGAGTCGTTCTCGGAAATGTCGATGCTGAGCCAGGGTACCGCTACGCTCACGGGCGGGGCATCGCCGGAACAGGTGTCGGCGATTTCGGCTTCTCCAAACATCTTCGCGCTACTCGGCGTGCCGATGCACGTTGGCGGGGCGTTTCCGCCAGAGGCTGAGTCGCCAGGCTCCGACCACTGGGTAGTGCTGAGCTTTGGGTGCTGGCAGAACTGGTTCGGCGGAGATCCGGCAGCTGTTGGCCAGTCGCTGGTTCTGGCCGACGGACCCCACACGGTCGTCGGCGTGTTGCCGAATGATTTCCGGTTTCCGGAGATGCCGGAATTGTGGCTTCCTCAAACCTTTGCGCCGGAGCAGCTCACTGAGGGCATGCGCGGCGCCCGCTACCTGCACGTCATCGCTCGGCTCCGATCGGACGTGTCCGTCGACCGTGCGCGCGCCGAGATGGCGACGATTGCTCGGACGCTCGGGGAGAATCACGCCAACAACGCCGGGTGGGGCGTCTCACTCGTCGCGCTTCGCGAGAACATGGTGGTCGAATACCGCCGATCGCTCACTTTGTTGCTGCTCGCGACAGTCCTGGTGCTAGTTATTGCCTGTGCAAATGTCGTGAACCTCGTTTTGGCCCGGTCGTCGGACCGAAGGCGCGAAAGAGCGGTTCAACTGGCGCTGGGCGCCACGGGAGGTCGCATTTGCAAGCAGAGTCTGGCGCAGCACGTGATGCTGGCGTTGGCGGGTGGCCTAGTCGGCACGTTGTGCGCCATCTGGGCCATTCCGGTGTTGGTGCAACTCGCCCCTGCGGAAATCCCGCGAGTGGGAGACGCGACGGTCGACGCACGTGTGCTTGTTGTCTGTCTCACGACCTCAGTTCTAGTGGGAGTCGTGCTGAGCCTCGTTTCGCTTTGGTCGAGCGTAGGCTCCGATCCGTGCCTCGCGATACGGTCGTCGCAGGTTGGAGAGACGCCCACCCGTCATAGGACTCGTCGGTTGCTGATAGTAACCGAAGTAGGGTTGTCTCTTCTCTTATTGATCGGGGCGGGGCTGTTGTTTCGCAGCTTCGTGAAGCTCCAACAGATCGATCCCGGGTTCACGACGAGCGGCGTCATCACAATCTCGCTCTCACTTCCAGGCTCCCGGTACGGTACAGATGCTCAAAGAGCGAGTTTCTTCCGCGGACTCCAGGAAAGACTGACCGGGCGCCGGGGAATCCAATCGGTTTCCGCCACCACAAACGTACCTTTGAGCGGTTCGGCAATGAGTTTCGGATTCAGCATCGACGGGCGGCCGGAGGCAACGGATAACGAGCAGGCCGCTGCAGAATACCATGTGATTACGCCTGGGTATTTCAGAACTATGGGAATTGACCTCAAGAGCGGCCGTGCGCTTTCCTGGGATGATGACGCAAACGGGGCCGCGGTGGTGATGGTGAATCAGACCTTTGCGGATCGTTATTGGCCCAATGACGATCCCATTGGGAAACGGATCACAGTCGTGTCGCGCGGAGGCCCCACGTCCAGGGAGATCGTCGGAGTGGTCTCAGATGTTCGGCATGCAGGCCTGGCGGCTCTGCCAAAGGTCGAAGTATACGTCCCGTTCGCCCAAGATCCTTGGGCGTTCGCCAGGCTGGTGTTGAGAACGACGGATGAGGCAGGTGCAGTGATGGCAGTTCGTGCAGAGTTGGCAGGGTTGGACAACAGCCTGCCGATTGGTGCGGTGGTGTCTATCGAACAGATGATGTTGCGGTGGCTCGCCCCACTCAGGTTTCAGATGGTACTCGTAGGCCTGTTCGCGGCAACTGCTCTTCTATTGGCGACGCTCGGCATCTACGGGGTTGTCTCCTACGTCGTGAGCCTCAGGACCAATGAGATCGGGTTGCGGATGGCGTTGGGTGCCGACACCGGACGCGTGTTTGGTTCGGTGATCAACCAGGGCATTGTGCTGGCGCTAGCTGGATCTGTGCTGGGTGTTGCTGCTGCTTTGGCAACCACGAAATACATCGCTGGACTATTGTTCGAAGTATCCCCCACCGGTCCAGTTGTATTCTCAGGTGCTTCGGTACTCGTTCTTGTCATTGCGCTGGTGGGAAGTGCGTTACCTGCACGGCGCGCAGTGAAGGTCGATCCGGTCGAGGCGTTGAGAGAAGTGTAGGGGCGGACGAAGCGGTTTGTGCAGTATCCCCTATTGGGATCGCAAACGTCGGTGGGAGACTTTCCGCTCACGTACCGCCGCACCTCTCCTTTGCCACACCGCTCGAGAGTGAATGACGGCCCTGGCGAAAAACTGAAGAAAGCAGGCTGCTCTCGCGCTATTCCTCCCTCAACGCCGTCACCGGATCGATTCGGAGCGCTCTTCGCGCAGGCAGGTAACTGGACACGAGGGCGGTCAAACCGAGCAGACCGGCAACTGCGACATACGTAGTGATGTCGGTCGCTTGAACGCCGAACAGCATACTCGTCATGAGTCGAGTCAATCCCAATGCACCAACAACCCCTACCGCCATGCCGATCAGCACCGGCAGCATGCCCTGGCGTACTATCTGGCCAATCACAGACGCACTGGGTGCGCCGAGCGCAACGCAGATTCCGATTTCAGATGTGCGTCTCGCGACGGAGTACGACTGCACTCCGTAGATGCCCGCCAACGCCAGCGCCAATGCCAATCCGGCGACCGCGAGGAGGAGCATGGCGTTGAAACGTCTGGTGGCGACAGAGTCACTCACGATCTCATCCAGTGTCTCGATGGATGAAACGGGGACGTTGGGATCCATGTCCGCAAGCATCGGCCGTAGAGCACCGACGATCGCAGAGGGATCTCCCGCCGTGTGCACCCCAACGTCCATTCTCGTCCATCCCGCACCGTAGTACGGCAGGTATACCGCCAGCGTCGGGTC
>CAYTDU010000573.1:0-4092 GCA_964436395.1 uncultured Gemmatimonadaceae bacterium
TACCGCATTTTTCCGATGCTGTGGTGCCCTGCGCGACGCTTTGAGGCTCCGCGTACGGCAGCCGCGACGATCGGCTGCTCCAATACTTCAGACGATTTGGGAGGATATCCGGTTCGGCGTCCGCACCTTCGCGCGCAGCCCCGGGTTCACGATGGTAGCCCTCGCCACGATGGCGCTCGGAATCGGAGCAAACACAGCGATTTTCAGTCTAGTGAGTGGAGTGCTCCTGGAACCTCTCCCTTTCCCGGATTCCGGCCGCATTGTCTACCTACAGGAGGCGAACCCATCCCGTGGATTCAGATCGTTCACTGTCTCCCCTCTCAACTTCTGGGATTGGCAGGAGCGAAATCGATCTCTGGACCTCATGGCAGCATATCAGCGAAACCCGGTCACCTACGCCGGGGGGGATCGGCCAGAAAGACTTGATGCGGTTCGTGTGACTACGGATTTTTTAGAGATCCTTGGCGGCCGCCCGGTTCTGGGGCGGGCAATCATTGCGGAAGACCTCGATCCTGGAAGAACACCCGTCGTCGTCTTGACATACGGATATTGGCAGCGGGCTTTTGCGGCAGACACCGACGTACTGGACTTCTCCATCAATCTGGATGGTGTACCCCATGCTGTAGTCGGTGTTTTGGACGAAAACTGGAAGGATATCACAAGCGCTACCCCGGATGTGATCCTGCCTCTGAGACCCACGCCTTGGTGGTACGCCAACCGCCAGAGCCATTTCCTGTATGCGCTCGGTCGAATTAAGCCCGAAACCACGCTGGATCAAGTCCGGGCAGACCTCGCGTCAGTCGCAGGTGCGCTCCAGGAGGAGTATCCCGATACAAACGCGGGGTGGGAGGTGTTGGTTCGCCCTTTGAAGGAAGTGCTCGTGGGTCCGGCGCGTCCCCAACTTCTGATCTTCATGATTACCGTGACCCTGGTTCTCATGATTGGATGCGCGAATCTAGCAAACATGACACTGGCGCGCGCGATGCAGCGAGATCGTGAGCTGGGTATCCGACTCGCGATGGGAGCAAGTCGGATCAGGATCATCCGACAACTTCTCACCGAAAGCGTGTTACTGGCCTCGGTTGGCGGAGCCATCGGTATCATCTTGGCGGCAGTTGGCTTGCGGACGCTCGTGGCTGGGTGGCCGGAAATCCTACCGAGGCTGCACGAGGTGGAGATGAATGCCTTCGTGCTGCTCTTCACCATAGCACTTTCGTGGATTTCAGGAATTCTCTTCGGCCTCGCTCCAGCCATGAACATGGCGGGGCCTGATCTCGTTAGTTCCGTTCGGAGCGGCGTCCGTGGTATTGCGGGAGGTCGGTCGGGTCGTTGGGGGCGAACAAGCCTCGTTGTCGGGGAGGTGTGCTTGGCAGCACTTCTTCTCGTAGCAGCCGGATTGCTGGCGCGGAGTCTCTTCGCCCTCAACGCCGAGGATCCTGGCTTCCGCAAAGCGAACAGATTGGTGTTCTCGACTCCGCTTCCTCAACGTGAATATCCACAATGGAGCCTCGTCAACGCCTTCGGGAATAATGTCTTGGATCAGCTGGAGGTGATGCCCGGAGTAGAATCTGCCGCCCTGGCGAGTCTCGTCCCGTTGGCTGGCAACGATAACATGAGCGGGTTGTGGAGAGAGGATAGACCGTCCTCCTCTCCGGAAAACGGCCCGGTCATCTTCTACCGGGTCAGTCCTGATTACTTCGAGACCATGGGCATACCGTTGCTTGCGGGCAGGGGAGTTGCTCGCGAGGACTCGGAGGATACGCGAAGAGTCGTCGTAGTAAGCACTTCCGTGGCGGAACGCTATTTCCCCGGTGAGAACCCGATTGGTCAGAGGATTCGTTTCAGGAGGGAGGAGGACCAGCAGTACCTGGAGATCGTGGGTGTCGTAGGTGATGTGCAGCACGGCAGATTAGGACAGCCGTCAATTCCTCAGGTCTACGTTGCGTATGCTCAAGATCCGTCTCGTTACGTCAGCTTCGTGTTGAAGACTTCTGTCCCACCGCTCAACCTCGCGGAAGGGATACGGGAATCCATCGCGTCCATCGACAGCAATCAGCCTGTCGTCGATATCAAAACGCTGGACGCAATGATATCCGACTCCATTTCGATGCCGCAGTTCCGAGTTCTTCTGATGACGGGGTCCGCTATTACGGCTCTGGTCCTCGCGGTCTTGGGGTTGTATGGGGTTATGGCGTACATAGTCTCTCAACGCACAAAGGAGCTGGGGGTAAGGATGGCCCTCGGTGCCACTCGAACCTCGATTCTTTGGATGGTGTTCCGAGATGGACTGCCTCCCGTGGGGATCGGATTGGGCATTGGCATGGTGGGAGCCTTTGCGTCGAGTCGAGCCTTGGAATCAATGCTGTTTGGTGTGAGTGCCCAAGATCTCGGCGTGTTCGTGGCCGTTCCGCTGGTCCTGGCGGGAACGGCTGCGCTGGCCATGTTGATTCCGGCTCGCAAGGCCGCTCTCAGTGATCCCGCAGCAACATTGGTGTGGGAGTGAAAGAGGGACGCCATCGATCTCCGGAGCCATCGATCCCCGGCGAGGTTCCAGACAGAGCGCAGCCTAAGTCAAGTATGTGGCCTGATCGCTGGCGGGTGCTGTGTCCGTTTCTGTGTCAGTTAGGTCCTGCAAAGTCTTACATCGAGGGGTGCAAAGTACTGGAAAGGACGACACGAACTCGCGGTTTGACTGCAAGATGTAACGAAATGATGTAAGACTTGGCCCGCCTCTTAATCAGTAGGTTCGTGATTCGAGTCCGTGGCGGGGTATTTTGCGGCGGCTACGATTGTAGTCGCCGTTTTGCATAATCGATGGGCGGGGAGGCGACCTAGTCGCGGTCTGCGTCCAGCAGGGTCTGTGCATCCGAGATGAGATTTTCGAGTCCTTCTTCGATTACACCCCATACAATCACATCGTCGATAGTATCGTAGCCGTGAATCAGGATATTACGAAACGAAATGATGTCGCGATGGTCACGGATATGCTCGAGAACAGCCGGCTCGTCGCGGCGAATGCGATTCAGTGCCTCCCCCATGATTTCGAACTTGCGTTCTACTGCGCTGCGTAGCTTCTCGTCGGAGGCGTAATCGTCGAAGCAGAGTCTATCGACAAACCTCTGTACTGCCTTTCCCGCTTGAACTATGTCGTGCAGATGGGCAAGCACCTCATCCTTCATAGAGAAGGATCCTTTCCTCGAGTACTCGTTTCTTGAAGAATGGATTGCGAAGACCCGAGACTGTGAGGAGGTCGACCTGACAACCGAGCGCGTCCTCAAGCTGGTGTAGAAGACCAAAGAATCGCTTCGCTGCCTTCGTCGCCGGGTCTCGAAACTCAACAAGGAGGTCTACATCGCTCCCCTCGACTGATTCCCCCCGCGCGACGGAGCCGAACGCATCGAGACGTGTGACGTTGAACTCCTGACACGCGGGAGCCACCAGCCTTCTGATGTCGTCAAGTGTCATCTTACAACCATACGTCTTGACGACGGTTCTCTCAAGTCGAGTTGTTCGCGGTGCGCGGCCACCAAAACTCAGCGATCGGCCAAGTGATCGGCTCAGCTAGACCATTACTGCGATGTCGTACCATCGGTGCTGCGCATCCCCGGCGACCTACTGATTCTCGGTCAGTGTGCTGGTGAGTAATCACATTGCGGCAGTCCAAAGGCCGCTTGCAGACTACCTCTTGGTCTGTGCTGATGGACGCTCTCCTATTCTGAAGAACCTCTTGTTGCGGGCGTCTAGATCGGCGCGTATTATCGAACCGAGTTCCCGCTGGCTATCTCAAAGCACTCACTTGCGCCACGCTATCCAACGTGGGGTTGGACAAGAACTTGGCCAACACAAACGCCTGCAGCCTATCTCCATACGAAGCGTTAGCCAGCAGCCTAGTGGGATACACTGGTCAGGCTAAATGGACAATTTGGCGGAGTCACAGTATATGAAGCGGCATCGCGCAAGGAGAATCCGGGGCAGCCTCAAGATGTTGGTGACGGCTATTGTCGTCACTATAACCATCGCCTGCGACATCTCGACCGATCGGACGAGCTTCGTCGCGCGGGATAGTGCGATGGTGATGACATTGGATCATCC
>CAYTDU010000574.1:0-1012 GCA_964436395.1 uncultured Gemmatimonadaceae bacterium
GAACGTACTTGCGGTTGACTCGAATGGCGACGTGGCCGGCATCACGAGCACTAGCGGCATGAGCTATAAGATTCCCGGGCGGATCGGTGATTCTCCAGTCATCGGCGCAGGTCTTTACGTAGACAATTCGATCGGAGCCGCGGGGGCTACGGGCCGTGGCGAAGACGTGATCAAATCGTGTGCCTCGTATTACATCGTCTTGCGCATGGGGGAAGGGAGATCACCTCAGGAGGCTTGCCGGGATGCGATGCAGATGATCGCCGACCGCTATGCGGCAGTTGGCATCGACTACATGCCAGGTGAGAAGTTCATCGCAATCAACAAGGACGGCGAGTATGGCTGTGTGCAGACCGGCACAACAAGGCCACCGCGGATGACTGTGCGGAGCGGTGTGGGGTCGAGTGTGTATGAGGGAGGGATCTTTTCGGGCTAGGAAGAGACTGAACATCCAACATTCAAAAAGGAACATCCAACATCCAACGTGGACTATCTACCGTAGGATGTTGAATGTTCGACTTTGGATGTTCCCTACCCCGCACCCAACATCCCCCTCACCAGACCCGCAACCGCGAAACCCACGTAGTTGCCCATGGCATATCCCAACAGGCCAACCGCAACGCCAGGCAGCAATCGGTCGGCGTAACCGCGCGCGCCGGCTATTGCCATTGCGGACGCAGCTCCTCCTACGTTCGCTTGAGACGCCACAGCCAAAGACGGTAGATCGAGGCGGAACAGCATACCGAGGCCGAATATTACGGCTCCGTGAATGGCAACCGTGATCAGTGCGAAGTAGAACACAGCCGGCCCTACGGCAACGATATTGGCGACGACAGACTGAGCTCCGTTGCCCGCGAGGAACAACAGAATCAGGTAGTTGCCGAACAGAGCCCCCCCTGCGATCGATTTTACTGCGGGAATCTGGGCAAGAACCAGTACCAGCGTCGTCAGCCACAGAACTTCTGGAAGGAAAGAGAATAACTCAGCGAGCTTCCCAGCACCCCAGACAGTCCCG
>CAYTDU010000574.1:1022-4090 GCA_964436395.1 uncultured Gemmatimonadaceae bacterium
CATCGGCAATGTGAATCGGGCGCCCACTGCTCGATAGGGCATGCTCGAGAGTCTGCGGTTTGGAGCTGTCCGCGGGTTCTTCGGAGGTTTCCTGCTCAGTCGCCTCTGCTTTCTTCCGCCCCAACAGCACAGGCACTGCGAGGCAAGCAGCCATCCAAATTGCGGTGAGCATAACATCTGCTGCGACTGCGGCCGAGAACATGGTGGGGCTCGTATCCAAAGCTTGCCCTAGCGCGGCGAAGTTCACACCTCCGCCTGTATAGGTACCGGTGAACTGTCCGGCGAGTTTCCACGTCTCTGGTCCGACTAGCCCTGATAGCAAAACGGCTCCCACGACAGCACCCACCGCTGTACCCAGGGCGCCGAGCCCAAATGCAGCAAGCATTTGCGGACCGGCATCCACCACGGATCGGATGCTCACGTTGAATAGAATCAACGCGATTCCGACGCTTACACCTGGGCCAATCAGGAAGTCGTACGTCGGAGACGTACCCGGCAAAAGCCCGATGTTGGACAAGACCATCCCGAGCAGCAGTGTCACCAATGCGGCACCGAGCGAACGGCACAACGGCACGTGGCGCTCGAGGAAAATCGAGACTACTACAACTAGCGTTAGTACGAAGAGAACTGCGCGCGGGTCAGAAACCATCGGAACAGTGTACCGTTTGGTCCCACCCAGCACAACGCCATCGATCCCGACTAGAACAGATTGCATCTTGGAGACTCGGATCTAATCGTTCTATCTTGAATACGTTATGCAGAGTATTCCCGTGCAGCTGCACACACCTGATGCGATGTTCACGGAGACGTTCGGCCTGCTCGGTCTTCAAGAAGGATGTCTCGTCTTGGAATACGAGTCGAAGGACGCCTTCATTGGAGCCTACAGTTCAGGTGTGGAGGAACTGCAGATATTCCCGGACGACGTGGCATCGCTGACATTCAAGAAGGGAGTATTCAAAGCCAGTCTCACCATTCACGCTCGGAGCATGAAGTTTTTCGAGAAGGTGCCCGGCGCCAAACACGGCTCCATAACGCTTCGCATCAAACGAAGACATAAGGCAGATGCCGCTGAGCTAACGATGTTTCTGCAACACCGACTGGACGACCTGCGGTCAGCTGAGGCGAACGAGCCAGCCCCGCTCCTCGACACAGGTGAGACCCAACCTTCTGGAGATTGGACTTAGGGAACTGCGCTCGCACCTCCAGATCGCCGCGGGTCGCCGCCAGCCCGTACCTTCCCATCTTCAATGAGCACTGCTGCCCCGTAGCCCATCCTCAACTCACCGCGAAGGGAAATGAGATGCACGGCGTGCCCCATGCTCCCAATGCGCGTCATGACCTCCGGAGCGTACCCGTCTTCCATCTGAACGACGATCTCGCGGGCTGCTCCGTCGCCCCGTCCGGAACCAACCAGAAATCTCGGCAGCTCGAGAGCATCTTGAGGACCCAACCCTTGGTCAATCATCGCCACCAGCATCTGGTAGACAGCTGAGGTAATCCATGCATTGCCTGCCGCAGCAACGGCGAACCGGGGGCGCTGACTGGATCCGGTACCCTCGAACACAATTGTCGGCGCGATGCTGGTACCGTGACGAGCGTACGGCAGACGCGCCGCGTAAACATTGGGGTCAGTGCGATAGGACCTGAGCTTGTCGTTGTAAAGGAACCCAAGGCCGGGTGACACGTAGAAATTGCCGCCCCAGGTCCCCAATGTCTGTGTTACCGCGACCATGTTTCCTTCTGCGTCTGCCACGGTGAATGCCGTTGTGCCGGATGAACGACACCCGGGCTCGTTGCCACTCACACACTCCAACAACCGTTCACCCCACGAGAACCCAATTTCAGACCCAGCCGCACATGCCGGTTCCCCGTTTGAGTTGCGGCGCAAATTCTCCGGCCCCGTGGCTCGGTTGCGATCAAAGCACCATTGCCAGGTTCTCTCGGCAGCTTCTGGATCTAGCACCGGATCGAGGTCCACCGGCCACAGACTCGGATCACCCATTCTTCCAGATGTCGACGGCGTCAGCTTCCACGCTTCAATCATTGCGTGTAGAGCGTCCGCATCGTCTCGATACAAACCAGATGACTGCTCGTTCTTCAAGAGATTGAGCTTGGTGACCAGCGATACACCTCCTCCGGCAGCCGGGGCAGCTGAATACACAGTGTGACCGTGGTAAGTACCGGTAATCGGTTCCCGTTCCACTGCAAAGTAGCGGTCCAGGTCGTGTAGGGTCATCGCGTTTCCCTGCCCTCTCAAATCCTGAACCATTCTTCGTGCAATCTCACCGCGATAGAAGGCATCGGCACCGCCTGCCGCGATTTCCCGCAACGTCCACGCGAGAGCCGGGTTCTTGAGGGTGTCGCCCGGTTGGAGAGGTTCGCCATCCGGGAAGAACACGCGCATGCTGCTCTCGTATTTCTTGAAGCGGTGTTGTTCACGCTCCAGTGTAGTAGTGAACGATTCGTCGAGCACGAACCCGTTTTCTGCTAAATCAATTGCCGGCTGTAGTAGTTCAGACCAATCTAGGCTCCCACTTCCATATCTCTCCCATGCCTTCCGCATACCTGCCACGGTGCCAGGAATGTTTGCCAACACGGGGCCATCCTCAGGTAGACCACCGTCGACCAACAACGATCCATTACCCAAACCTGCCTGTTCGGGTACTCGGGTCAGAAACTCGATCACTTCTGGCTCTTCCATACTGTTGAGAGAGAGCACCATCTCGCCGTATCCACCGATGCCGCTCGCGTCGGGTTCCACGACGCCAATGGCGAACGACGTTGCCACCGCCGCATCCACTACGTTTCCTCCGCGCCGTAGCATCTCCGCGCCGGCAGCGGATGCTAGCGAATGCGCGCTGGACACGGCCGCACTACCCTCCACTTCCCGACGCAGATGCGGCCTCCGCTGCAACATCTCGAACATCAGTTGGTCGAGGCGGCCATCTGACCGCGCCTGAAGGGCGCGCGGTCGGTATTCTGCCTTCAGATCCGACCAGACCTTACCTCCACCAGCACTGAAGTACAGATTGTTGATCCTATCCCAAAAAGCATCAAACATCTCAGCG
>CAYTDU010000575.1:0-4079 GCA_964436395.1 uncultured Gemmatimonadaceae bacterium
CCGGCCAATACCGGTCTGAATCTAACTGCTGCATTGGTCACTGAACTGTCGGCCCACTCCAACATCATGGGCATCAAGGACTCTTCGGGGAACATGCTACAGCTGTCGGAGATTGTGCGGCTTGCCAAAGACGAACAGTTTGAGACTCTGGTCGGGGCGTCACCGATGCTCTACCCTGCACTGTGTTTGGGTGCAGCGGGGGGCATCCTTGCGGTAGCCAATGCCTTTCCCAGGCTCTGCGTAGCCGTTTTCGAGGCCTTCCAATCCGAGGAATACGCCAAAGCCTTGGACGGCCATCAAAAGCTCACCAAGCTGGCAATGCTTGTCACCTCTGGCATGGGAGTGCCCGCGTTGAAGCAGGCCATGCGAATGGCTGGTTACGACGGTGGCAATGTACGCTCACCGCTAACCGATCTGTCCGATAGCAAACAGATTGCTACGATCCAGGCTGAGGTGGATATGCTGCTGCCCCTGGAAAATGAGATTCTCAACGAGGAGTGAAAGAGGATGAGATACTCCTTATGGCTATGGTGCTCAAGGAAGTCGGCCAGACTTCCGAGGGACGTACGCAGTTGATGGCAATCATCACGTCTCCAGAAAACCACAGGAGAAAATTGGTGGGCACGATAGCATTTCGTCTTCGTTCTCATCCGCGAAGTCCGGCTGCCACTGGCTCGAATTGACAATACCAGCGTGAGTCATGGTCTCAACGGCGTAGCGACCATGCTTGAATAGTCTGCAGCACTTGATCGTGAGTTCAAGCCCGCTGAAGTGATTGAGGTTGTACCTTGCCAGCGCTGGCGTGTGTCCTTCCTAGAGCAGCGGAATCCGCCTCTCGAGGCACTCTTGCCGCACGACATCCGGCCACACGCTGCACTGCACCTCGCCAATATGTGCCTTGCGCAACAGGTACATGCACACCCGGGACTGCCCGATGCCTCCTCCGATTGAGAGCGGGAGCCTACCGTCGAGCAGCCCGCGGTGGAAATCGAGGTGCCGCCGCTCGCAGCAATCCCGGATCTCCAATTGCCGCAACAAGACTTCCGGGCTCACTCTGATCCCCATGGACGACAGCTCCATTGAACGCTCCAACACAGGATTCCAAACCACCAAATCGCCGTTCAAACCCCTTCCCCGCCCGTTGGGCGTGGTCCAGTCGTCGTAGTCGGGCGCGCGCGCATCGTGAGGCTCACCACTTCTGAGGGAACCACCGACACCGATGACGAATACGGCGCCGTGTTCCAAGGCGATTCGGTCCTCCCTCTCTTCTGGAGTGAGGGTCGGATAACGCTCCTCCAGGTCCTCGGCGTGCACGAACGTTATCCGCGCCGGTAGCAGCGTGTCGATCTCGGGGTAAGCCTGCCGAACCGTCTCTTCCGTCGCGCGAAGCGCAAGAAAGATCTCTCGGACGATGCGTTTCAAGAACGTCAGACAGCGATCTCCATCCGCGAGAACGCTTTCCCACTCCCACTGATCCACGCAGACAGAGTGCAACGGGTCGAGATCCTCGTCAGGTCGGATAGCGGCCAGATCGGCGTAGATGCCTTCGCCTGGCCTCATCTCCAGTTCGGCTAACGTCAGCCGCTTCCACTTGGCCAGCGACTGCACCACCTCGAGCTGCTGCTCACCGACCCCGCGCGCCCGAAACGGCACGGGCATTTCAACGCCGTTCAGGTCGTCGTTGATGCCGGTGCCGGCCTCGACGAATAGCGGGGCAGCGACCCACGTGAGGGTGAGCGCCTCACACAACTTGCTCGCGAACGACTGCCTCACCAGTCTCACTGCTCTCTGTGTCTCCCTCCGGTCGAGAAGCGGAACATACGACGGGGGGATGATCGTCTTCTTCTGTAAGCACAACATTTTGTCTCCAGTTGGCGGATTCACGCCCGTTGCCTGCGGCAGCAACGCTGCAGCAGGCGACTGTTTCATATCTCCAGGACGGCGCCGTCGATCTCCCCCGCTCTCCGGCACGGCCGGCAAGCAATGGGGTGCGACTAACGTCGTACGTCTAGTTCGGGTTTTTCTGTGTGATTTCGGAGACTGTCCGGTGCCTCACGCACCGCGGAGGACAGCCTCCTAGCTATTGGAGTTGTTGTTGGAGCGGTCGGAGTTGATGGAAGAGCCTACGGGATGGTGCTGGATATGACTCCTGAGATACATAATTGACAGTGGCATGATTGCCGATCGCAGCCTGCCCAGTGGTACGTGCTGCACGTCCTTCTCCTCTTGCGTGTTCTGTAGGTGGAAGCAAACGATCACACAATCTCACCGCAGTATGACCAACGGTCAAGGTCGGTGCTGATCTCGAACACATGCTTTGTTGCATGGCTCGGACCTGAACCCAGGTTCTCCGTTCTCTGAGTGAGAATCATCCCATTCGGTAGCTGTCGAAGACAGTTCGGAGGGTTGAGCAGTGCCAGGAACAGACCACTCCGCGGCGGATAGGCCGTAGGGTCGGTTCAACCCTCATCAGCGTTGTAGTAGATTGCGTTTGAACGGGGGTGCTCGCTCAAGAGCGAGCTGAGATCAAACCCCTTGAACCTGATCCGGTTAGTACCGGCGGAGGGAGTCAACGATGAGTAATCCTGCCTGCTTTACTCAGCTATCGCATGCCCGATCGGGCGAGATCACCGATGCCATGATCGCCGTTGCCGAAAGCGAGCAGATCGCGCCGCGGCTGGTGAGGAACGAGTTGGCCAGCGGCCGACTGATCATCCCGGCCAACGTCCGTCACCTCGAAACCGGCCTCAAGCCGATCGGCATCGGGGAGGTCGCCGGCGTCAAGGTCAACGCCAACATCGGCAACTCGTCGACGTCGTCTGGGATCTCCGAGGAACTCGCGAAGCTTGAGCTCGCGGTGGAGTACGGCGCCGACACGGTCATGGACCTCTCCACGGGAAGAGACGTTGACGAGACGCGCGAGGCGATAGTTGCGGCGTCTGCGATACCTGTGGGGACCGTGCCAATCTACCAGGTGGTGCTCGACGTGGGCCACGCGCCCGACATGACGGCAGAGGACCTGCTCGGCATGATTGAACATCAGGCACAGCAGGGCGTGGACTACATGACGGTCCATGCCGGCATCTTGCTCGAGCACTTGCCGCTCGTCGACGGAAGACTCACCGGGATCGTGAGCCGCGGCGGCGCTCTGATCGAGTAGCTCCTCCGCTTGTTCGTAATCCCCGAGCAGGCGAGCTGCGGCAGCCGCTTGGATCAGATTCACGTCCGAAGGCTCCTGTTGGGCGGCGGTGAGGCGTGAGAGCGCGTCGCTCACTATCGGCTGAGATGTTCCGGGGGGACGGTGCCCGCCATACCCCTGTCGCTCGCGCACCCCTTCGTAATGTTGTGAATGCCTCGAGGTCTTTGGATGGGCGATACACGACCAATATGTTCTTGATCTCATCCAGTATGACGGGTAGTTCGAGATCGTCGATGTCATAATCTGCCTCGGGCGAAGTTCGTGAACGCCCTACCCTGCAGAACCTGAGTCTCAAACGCCCGGAAGTATCCGGGTGTGGCAATATTCATTCTTGCGTGAATGTCGCTCTCGGTGAAGACACCCAATGACGCACTGAAATCGGAGCCACGCACCAACGCCATTCCTTCCGACCAATAGGACTTGCGTGGGTGGCGCACGTGAGGTCGATTTCGCCTACTTCATATGTCCGATTTGCTGATCCAATTCCGGAGGCGCCTTGAAATGTCCCGCTTCGCTTCTCCCAACCGCGTGGCCGCCATTGGCATAGTTGCTCTCCTAATTGTCACATACCTGGCCCCCATTTCTGCCCAGCAGAGGCCCCAATCCTCTACCGTGGACCCATCTCTCTTCTCCGGCATGAGATACCGCATGGTGGGGCCCTTCCGCGGAGGGCGGGTCACCGCGGTGACGGGTATCGCTGATGAACCGCATACCTTCTTTCAGGGTGCAACCGGGGGAGGCGTTTGGAAGACCGATGACGCCGGACACCACTGGATGCCTATCGCGGACGATTTCCTCACTGCAGGTGCCGTGGGTGCCATCGACGTGGCCGATTTCGACGCCAACGTCATATACGTGGGAACAGGTTCGGCTTGTATCC
>CAYTDU010000576.1:0-4075 GCA_964436395.1 uncultured Gemmatimonadaceae bacterium
AACGGGCGGTACGTCCGGAACCGGCGGAACCTCTGGAACGGGCGGAAGCTCGGGCTCAGGTGGTACTGCTGGCACCGGCGGAAGCTCAGGAACCGGCGGAACATCGGGTACAGGCGGAACATCTGGAACGGGTGGATCTGCTGGTACCGGCGGAACCTCTGGAACGGGCGGTACGTCCGGAACCGGCGGAACCTCTGGAACGGGCGGTACGTCCGGAACCGGCGGAACGTCAGGTAGTGGTGGAACCGCTGGCTCAGCAGGATCTGGTGGAGCGGGAATCGTCGACGAAGACAATGATGGCCATGCAGCCGATGTTGACTGTGACGATAACAACCCCGACATCAATCCTGCTGCAACCGAAGTTTGCAACACTGTCGACGATAACTGTGATGGTGAAGCTGACGAAGGTTGTGACGTCGACGGTGATGGCTGCTGCGCTTCTGGTGCAACGGTTATCGCAGGGTCGGGCGCTTGCCCCAATGGCAACAACGACTGCAACGATCAAAACGCTCAGGTTAACCCCGGTGCCACCGAAGTCTGCAATGGCTACGATGACAACTGTGATGGCGCTGTCGACGAAGGTGTGAAAACCACCTTCTATCGTGACGCCGACGCAGACGGTTATGGCACTGACAAGGTCACCACCGAGGCATGCGAACCACCAAATGGTTTTGCTTCGCTCGTGGGAGACTGTAACGATGCCAACTCTCTCGTCAATCCCGCAGCCACAGAAATCGTGAACAACGATGTGGACGAAAACTGCGACGGTGAGGCTGAGCACGAAGCTATTCTCACTTGCTTCCTCCGTCACCCCGACGGCCTGACCCACGATTACTATATCTTGGGCAAGGACGTGGATCACGAATCCGCAAACCCCGTCGAATGGGGTGACTTCCTAGGTAACTCGGTCGACACTCACGATGTGCACTGGGCAACGTTCTCAGTCTACATCAAAGAGGGGAGCCGCTTCGAATGGAATGCGGCAACTGACCCCGAGAACTACAATCCTAACTCAAACGAGTTCTGGCAGTTCTCGGCAATCTCCGCAACCGAGCAGTACGGTGCTCCTGTTCATCAGATGAACACCTACTGCTACGTCGAGATCGACGACGTGGTCACCTGGACCGTGCCTCCGTACGCCAAAGACAACGGCGGTGGTTGGTACAACCTCGAAGTCCGCGCCGAGCCCTCGCATCTCATCACTTCAAGTGACGTCGATGGCGACGGTTACACTGTTGCGGATGGTGATTGCTACAACTCCGACCCGCGGGTTCGCCCCAACGCAGTCGAAATCTGGGGCGACGGCGAGGATCAAGATTGCAACGGCAAAGATCCGTACGCAACCGTGATCATCACGCTCTGCGGTCCTTCGGAGCACGTGCATCCCAAACCCACTCTTTGGGAAGTGGCGCCCAAGTGGCAGCCGCATACCCTGGGTTGGAACAACTCTTGCTTCGAAGAGTCGTTCACGGGCTACTACGCCCCGCAGGAGTTCTACTTCGAATGGGGCAGTCCCACCGAATGGGATAACTCCTACTGGGGTAACACCTGTCACGAACTCACAAACGTCAGCGCCAGGGGCTATGGCTACGGCCAGTCTACGGCTACTGATATCCCGGTCAGCCTTTCCAAAGTGCCGACGCAAGACTCTTGTCATCGGTACATCGATGAGGATCAGCTGAATCTCTAGCCCTTTTTCTCAACAACTATCCCGCCCTGAATTAGGAACTCAGGGCGGTTTTTTTTATCTTGATTTACAGGATTAGCAGGATTTACTTGATTGTTACCTAGAATAACAATCTTGTTAATCGGGTTTTAATCCTGTAAATCAGGGTAAAAAAAACCGAGGCAAGAATTGCCTCGGCAAGTAAGTTGCTACCGCTGGATCAGATGACCCAGAGTACGCCCATGTGGACGCGGTAGGTGGTGAAAGAAGCGTCGGGATCGCCCGGATCCTTGTAGATCTTGACGAAGTACGAACCCGGAGAGGGCTCGGTCCCAGGAGCATCGACGTATTCCTCGAGGAGGACTCCGTCATCGTACAGTCGCCAAGTGCCGGCGCATGTGAGCTGACCCTTCTCGGCTTCCGTATCCACAGCGTTGCACCAGTAAAGTGCTGAATCGTCGTGGTAGACCGAGCAGTCGTTGACTGTCTCGGGGAGAACCAGCTTAGGCATCACCTCTTTGAGATAGGTGACGCTGTCCTCCATGGGACAGATGATCGGTGACTGTTGGCTGGAATCGGTCACGCACCGCATCTGCCAGTCCGTGTCGAAATAGCCACTCCAGCCTCCGGGGCCGTTGTTTCCGTAATCCGTCCAGTCATACACAGATCCATGAAGCGGATCCGGGTATGTGGGGGGCGTGTAAACCAGGAAGAGGCCGTTGGCCGGAACCGCGTCGAGTGATGTCGTGTAAACCTCGCTCTGTTCGCAGGCGACTTGCGTGCTACCGCCGTAGCCACCACTGCCAGCGCTACCCGCTGATCCTGCCGATCCAGCACTTCCGGCCGATCCAGAAGATCCACCGGCGCCACCAGATCCTGCTGAACCTGCGCTACCGGCACTGCCAGCCGAACCAGCTCCGCCCGAGCTTCCGCCTGCGCCACCAGATCCTGCCGAACCCGCGCCACCAGCTGACCCGGCACTTCCTGCCGAACCTGCGCTACCAGCGCTGCCGCCAGCTCCGCCGCCTCCACCTGTGCCACCATCGGTGCACATGCTCACGCCGTTGATCGACATGTCGGGTCGGAACAGATATGAGTTGCCTTGTGCGTCTGTCCTGCACTGGAACGTCTCGGTTTCACCCGGGGCACCACCCAATGCTGGTCCAACGCACGTGTCACACTCTTGGTAGCCACCAACGGAGCAAGGAATACTCCACTGGCAATCACCCAAACATGCGAACACATTCGCATTGCTGGGCTCGGACCAGTAGCTCTCGTAAGTGAGTCCACCGTCCGTGTCAACCTCGAGCAGGCAAGAACAGCGGACGCTGTCATTGCATTCGTAGGCACCGGGAGGGGTGCATACTTGCCCGAGCTCGTACTGGCAAACCGGTGCATCTGTGCCTGCTTCCGCGTCCACACCCGCATCCACCTCAGCATCCGGTTCCGCATCGGGTGCGGCATCCGGCTCAGCGTCGGGTTCTGCGTCGGGCATGGCATCCGGTTCCGCATCAGGCTCAGCGTCAGGCGCTGCATCCACCTCAGCATCCGGTTCCGCATCGGGTGCGGCATCCGGCTCAGCGTCGGGAGCGGCATCGACTCCTCCATCCGGTCCCCAGGGGACGCAGACGCAGGTGCCGAACTCATTGTTGGCACACGTTTGTGTACCGGTGTGTTGTGCTGGGCAATCGCCCGTGCAATCCTGTGTGTCGCCATCGTTGCAGACAAAAGCGTCTACACCAGCGTCACCAGCCGATCCAGCGCTTCCGCCCTGACCTGCTGATCCGGCACTCCCTGCGGAGCCTGCCGATCCGGCTGAGCCAGCGCTTCCTGCCGATCCAGCGCTTCCGGCACTCCCTGCGGAGCCACCTGTACCACTGTCCGGTTCGGAGCACATGTCGAAGCCCGGGTTTTCGGCGATGAACTGCTGATCAACATACAAGCAGCCGTGGCAGTAAAGCAACGTCTGGCTTGCATCGTTGTAGCAGAATTCACCAATCGCGCTCTGCTCCGGGGTGCAATACCCCGAGGCCGGGCACAGTGCTTGGCGCTTCTTGGCGATCGACTCCGGCTTTTCGCCTGGGTCGTTCATGCCACCGCAGTTGGTGACAAAAATCGCAGAAAGGCCAACCAGAATCAGACCGCTTACCAGATTACGAGTTCTCATCATTCTCCTCCTAAAGGGACTGTACTTGGTGCTTTTACACCATGTGAAAGTTCGTCTTTTCGGCACACAAAATCGTGCGCAGATAAGTGCTTCTTATCACTAAAATGGGCTTTTTGTCAAGGGGTGACAGGTCTGTTTTTTATAGTAGTTTCAATTTATTGAAAAATTTACCTAGATTGTGCACTTTTTTGCCGTTTCCGCATATGCTATAATGAAGTTCATAAAGTTCATAAAGTTTGAAG
>CAYTDU010000577.1:0-4058 GCA_964436395.1 uncultured Gemmatimonadaceae bacterium
TCTTGCCGAGGTCGAATTCTCGGAAACATGGGCATATTTCCAGCCCGCAGTCGTCGTCGCTGCGAGGAGGTCTGGAGCAACTGGCGCCGAAGCCGATGACATCGCGCAAGAAGTCGCCATCATTTTCCTACGCAAGGTCCGCAATGGCGACGTCCGTGCCGCAGTCCCGGCAATTCATCGCTTCCTCTACGTGCTAGTGCGCCGCACGCTCGCCGCATCCCGTAGAAAGCGGAGTCCCGCATCGGTCGAATCAGAGCGTCTCTCCAACCTCGAAGCGGATACTCCTGACCCGGAACTCGTCGTTGCACACCGGCAAGACGTATCCACGCTTGATCGCGTGGCAAGGACGAAGTTGTCCCCCC
The DNA here is from genome assembly GCA_964436395.1 of uncultured Gemmatimonadaceae bacterium. GTDB lineage: Bacteria > Gemmatimonadota > Gemmatimonadetes > Gemmatimonadales > GWC2-71-9 > JBDGYW01. Next base: position 363 of record CAYTDU010000577.1, read on the forward strand.
GCGAATGGGGCGTCATCCTAGGCGGGGCCGAGGGAGTTGCTAGCTCCGACCTCGCGAATCAACTCGGAACCACACCGGGCAACATCCGGGTCATCCGTTTCCGGGCGATATCCATTCTTCGCCGGGAGCTTGAGCACTCACTCAACCGCGAGAAGGCTGCGTGATAGCAGGGCAGAGCGAACGGGTCGGAAACTACTACGGGCCCCATACACCTGCTGTTGGATCGCACGCCAGCAGGAGAGCGTTGCAACCTCGATAGCAGAACCGATCGGAGTTTTGAGTTCGCCGGAGGTGCCGCCTAGTCGGCGGCGCAACCGGCATCGATAAGCGCGAACGCCCTATTTGTCAGGTTGCCATCGATCGTCCAACCAACGATGTCGCTGGGCTTGCGGCGACACAGTACAACATGGGACCGAAAATGCTTGAAGACGTGGCACAGAACAGGCAACGTCATCGGGTGACGGGGTGTGGTGGCGCGGGTGGAGACGAAAATGTGCTAACCGATACGGTGTTCTTGTTCAAGAATTCTACTGTTGACACAATTGTTCAATTGTGCTATCATTATGGTGATTTGTATGTTTCCGTCCCAGGAACACAACGGAAATCGTGGGCACCTTGCCGCGTATCGGTTCCACCGATACTGGTGACCGACGCCCACGAGTCTCGTTGCGTTCCTAGGGCAATCTGCAGTTCCGATCTTATCAGGCGCGGCAGTAGTTGTTGCGCTAGTTCCCCTAGGCGACGTGGAGCACTCGGATGGACGCGAACCAAAGAGCTCACCGTCTAAGAAACGCCACTCAAATAGACTACCACAAGGAAGCACGAAGACTCCGCAGGCGTCGCCAGGCAGCCAATAGGCGCGCAGCGCCCCTGTTGGCATCCCAATGGTTTGGGGAGGAATCTGAACTCGAATACATCTACTTGAAGCTTCACCAGAAGACCACACCCAACACGTGATCATTCTCTAACGCCACTTGCGCTCTGCAAGTGGCTTTCTGATTGATAGGCGCTCCAAATGACCCTCGATCTAAAGCCAGAACTCGCGGAACTAGCGAAAACGTCTCTGAATCGCCTGGTCAGCGAAGGCGACATCTGGAGAGTCCTGCCAGATGTCGCATCTGCCACAATTTCATGGAAGGACACAAACGGCCGGACAAAAAGGCAACAGGGTCGCATTCAAAACGGAAACTACCACTCTGGAGGTGGTGCGGCTCCAACCGAATGGGTGAAGGTCTTTCTGAACCCGTCGTCGCTGGAAATCGCGCTCCGCGCTGGTGCTGTCTTACCAGGGCCACTTGCACTGGACATAGCGGTTATCGCGCCAGGTCATACGCAGCACCCGAAATTCAAGTTCCCAAATCTGCCTCAACTGCTCATCGAATACCCGAAGTCCTCACCTGTAAAGAAAGATTGGGTAAGATACCATCCGTGGGGAGCATGGGCAATGTCCGCAGAGCCAGGCAATGCGCTCATTCAATACCTTGACAACATCAAGGTTGGACGTGTTTCCGATTCTTCACTCACGCCGCTCGCTGCCGCTCGACAACTTCTTGCCGAGCTCATCGGATTGCGCACTCCGACGTGGCTTCACAAAGGCGACATTGCGCGATTCCGTGCGCGCTCGCGATTCCGGCGTGGTGAATTCGTTCGTGTGTTGTTTTCACATGGACAGCCAGCTGTCCCATGTCTTGTGATATCCGATGAAGCGGTGAACGGAGCCAATCCGCATATGCTAGTTGTTCTCGAGACGATCCCCTATGAAGATGGCGACGACGACTGCTTGTCTCTCATTCCATTGGATTTCAGCGAATGCACCAGCGCAATGGGGCTTCGAACACTCGATCCAACATTGTTTCGCGGGCTGGACAAACAGAACGTCCAAGCGTGGATTACTCCGTACGACCCGCCGCTGATGCTCACTGACTCGTTTCTCAGGGACAACGTTCACCCTATCCTGGAGGAGCTCTATGTCAGCCCGTCGACGTCGCCTGTCTGATGCCTCTCCAGAGCAAATTCGCAAGGAAGCGGCGGCACTAAAGGAGCGTCGCGCGCGAGCCAATCGCAATGCTAGTCCGTTCCTCGTGCTTCAGTGGACCGAAGCAGTGCTTGTGGAACAAGGACTTGTCGATCTAGAGACAGGGGACGAGGTGCTTGAGGTTGTTCAAACCCAGGGAAATCTCTTCGCAATGGTGAGAAGGGGACAAGAGAAGACTCATCAGTCCGGATGTTCCTCCACCGAGACAATTCAATGGTGGTGGCCGGATACTCGGGTTTCTACCAGGTACGACTACGCGGCTGTCGGTGGGCTGTCGGCCGCGATGTTGGCAGACGCTGACGTGTCTGTTGAGTTTTCTACACCGTCGGGAACCCTTGAGATTCGCGCCACGATTGTTGGATCTCATACAGTTCGTTTTGTGGCTGACGAGGATTTCGTCCATGAAGGAGTTGTTTGTATCGAAGTCCTCTCGGGTACAGCTCGTTTGAGGACGGCCGTGTTTCCCGCTCAAGAATTGCTCACCGGCGTAGAGGTCGAAGTTCCTTTTGACGTGGCGAATTCAGAATGGGAGTTCAGGGTTGGAGACGCGCTCTAGCCAAACATCGGTCCCGTCGTCCGATGCCTTGTTCCTTGCGCCTCTCGTTCAAGGTCCGCCTCGCAAGAGAGTCTTCACAGCCGCGGTTCCGTTCTACGCGAGCAAGCATAGTCTCGAGGAGGACTACCCGCAGTTCGACCATCTTCATCGTCGGGTTGCCTCGTGGATGGGTTGGAGGTTTCCAAACTACGCACGGGACTCCATACCAGTGTCTCTGCAAACAGATGTCGACCGCATCGACGGCCCTTCACTGGGATTGCCTTATCTGCTGACACTCGTTGCGACGACATATCCAACTACACGTTTCCTCAAAACCTTGAAAAAGAAAGCGTTCGTTTGGGCCACTGGTGAATGCAAGTCTGCCAAGGACTCCGGATGCGTTGTCCATGTGAGCCAAGCGGGGTTTGACGCGAAGCTCCACGGGTTTCTTAGAAGCTGCGCGAGTCACGGAGATGTTGGCGTGTTCGTAGCTCCGAAGGCCAACTGGGATTCATTCATCAAGACCCATGGCGAACCAGATCACGTCGTGGATGTCGACGTTCGTCGTTTCGGAAGTGTGCTTGGCAAGCTTTGGCCGATGTTCTACGTTGATCGAAAGCGACCGCTTATCCTCACTGTTGGCGCGCATTCGAACGATCTTCGCGCGCTGGTAGACCTGTTTTTCGAGACTGATGCTCGGGATCCACTTGAGATCAGAGTGCTGAGACGGGCGACTGAGTACTATCGAGGCGCACTTGTGCGCACTACGTTTTCCGCCGCCTTACTCGGTGGGGTCTTTGCCTTGCTCCTATTGCTTCCCCATGTGGAAACTCGGCATGTCTGGTGGATTATTGCTGGCACAATGATACTGCGGGCAGCACTTGCTCTCTCCGCACCCCCGGCGGAACGCGACGCACCGCATGTAGATGGGCTTGATAACGAGTTGTATTTGCGAGTGCAGCGCGTGGCAATGCGCATCTGGTACTCGTTGGCCGGAGTATCTGTAGTTGTCGACCCGATCATGTTGGGATCATACTCAAATATACGGCTGCGACTGATCACCTTTGGCACAACAGCTGCGTTACTCATTGCACCGTTGCTGCCCAACCGGTCACTTCGACTCTCG
>CAYTDU010000578.1:0-4047 GCA_964436395.1 uncultured Gemmatimonadaceae bacterium
CTGATCAAAAGGATTTACATCGAGTATATACCCACTTACGGCACAGGCCAGCTCGAAGAAGTAGATCATCTTCTTGAGAAACTTGTCGTCGCCTGTGACCTCCTGTCTGAGCGATTCGCGAATGACATTGAGAGTGCTAGCTGGCATCGTTCACCTCATGCGACTGTGTACGTGATGGGCGTGGGCACCGTCGTGTCCAAGAAGGTCGCCCCAGCTTGTGGGGCTGCATTGATGGCCGTCGTGATTGCAGTCAACGCAGGGTCCTTCCCCACTGCACCAGTCATGTTCACAGTGAACACCGCCGCGAGCGCAGTGACAAAAGCATCCTCAGCTCCGGCATCCAACATGAATAGTGGCAGTGTTAGATAGGGGCCAGGAGCTGGGGGTAATGGAGTTGCATAGGCCAGCAACGGTGTGGCCACAGTCCAGAACGCCTTGCAAGCGTCTTTGATTTTGGTCGCAGCCTGCACTGCCGTGTTGTCCGGCGCCGAGATACCGATGAGCGCCGCTTCAAACGCGCTCACCGCCGCTGCCGGCGAAACCTCGGCGGAAATCGGTCCTGGAGTCACCACAGACTCCTCGAAGTATGCCTGCCACGCGGCACTCCACTTGTCGATGACCGCTTGCTCATCCGCTGGGAACTCAGGGGGCTCTTTGAAGCCATCGGCCAATGTCGCTGGAGTCAAAGCCATCGCATCAGCCCGTATCCGGTATCAACAGGTGATCGCTGTTGATGTTGGTGTCCCAATCGTCAATCATCAGTGGTGCAGCCGGTGGACCACTCGGGCCGACACCCGTGGGATGCGTGTGACCGGTTGATGCAGCTCCCCACGCCTCAAGTGCGGACTTCAACGATTCGTAGAGTGCTTGGAGGTGGTCAGCCACTGCAACGCTGACCGTTCCATCGCCCAACGTCAAAACGGTATCGGGGCCTTTGAACTCGAGGGAGAACGTCGGCCCATCTTCGATATCGAGCTGGAGCTTAGTGCCTTTCTGGAGCTTCAAGATGAAGTTACCGGTCGTGCCGTCTTCGGGTGGGTCGGGCTCGGAGCCATTGTCCTTGAAAGTGCTCCCTGGGTAGGCAGTGCGAGTATCGATGAGGAAATCCCCATCATCCGTGACTCCATAAAAAACACCGTGGTGCTTCCAAAAGTCTGGGTCACCATCGCTCTCTTTGACTCTGAGCCTTTGCCCGGCTTCATCAGCATCCTCGCTTCCTACGTCCATCGCCGGATGCGATAGCCCTTTTAGAATCACCGGCAAATTGAAGTTGTCATCGAGAAACCCCACGAGCACGTGGTCGCCGTCCATTGATGATGGATCGGTTCCTTTTTCTGGATCAAACGTGTCTCCCGTGATGTCGATAGTTGAAGCTCGAGGCTTCCAGACACGTCCAGAGTGCATCGCGCCCCGGTCCTGCGAGACAAGGCAATTCTGGAGAACACGAAACGACATGCCCTTCACCGATGAATAGATGAGCACGTCACAGTAAACTGCACTAGGCGTACCCGCAGCATAGGGATGATCGGGATTGTCGAGCGTGTAGGTCTTCGTCACGACTCCACGCAGCAACAGGCCACGTGCCATCCCCGGCGTGTCAGTCTTCTTGCGTAAGGGCACCGCCGACTGATTGCGAAGTCGTCCCAGCTTTTTCGACTCGAACTGACTCATGGCTGTGCCCTCGTCGGCTCCGTGTAGTTGCCCGCGACAATTCCGAGCGCGTCGATAAGGCTCGAGTCAGTCCCGATCCAGCCCCGAGTCACCCCTAGATTTGTCCTGGTGCCGACTCCAAAATTCCAACTGTGAGCGACACTCTCGACGTAGTATGTCTCGTCTTGGTCTTCGCTCTCAATACCTGGAATTCGGACTCGAGTACCGATGCGCACCCACGGCATCCCAACACTCAAGTCGAGCGTCCCGTTCGACAAGTAGGGATTGAGGCAATGCCAGTCTCGCATCTGCGCGCGTTGCGCTCTCGAGAGCGTGAGGTAATCGGCATTGGCCGCAGCATACTGACTGTTCACGTCGAAGCGGCGTAACCCATGGCGAAGGATGTCCCCCGCGTCCCACTCTGGGAGATAGAGATCAATGCCACCCGCCTGGATGACTTCCTGTGCGAGCTGAGGAGCGACGAAGAACGCATTGAAGCGCTCCATTCCAGAACGGCCAACATCGTGACCGACAATCGCTTGCCTCGGAATGTTGAACAACGGCAATTTGAAATACGGGCTCGAGTCAGCCAACGCAGTTGTGGGGAACGGCCGATCTCGAAACCGAATGACCATGCTGTTGTCTTTTGGATCGATCTCGGCCAGCGGGTCGTCGTAGAAGTTGAGCGGCACCGTATCGAGAAACAGCTCGCAGAACTCTGGATCACTCCACTGTTGCGCGAGTTGCCAGAGCGTCCCTTCGGGCATCATGTAGTTGGCGTTGATGGCCACGCGCCTCGGGTCCGCAGTGAAATCGTCGCGATTGAACGCCACGTTGCGCACGAACTCGTCCTGAACACCGGGCATCGTGTCGGGCATTTTCCAGACAGCGCGACCAACTCCAGAAAGTTGATCGAGGAACCCGAGTAAAAACCCCTCCACCGTCTCATCGGGAGAGCCATAGACGTTGGGCATCCCACCGAACACTTTGAGGCTCACTCCCCCAGTGATACCCGACGACTCGTCGATGAGCACCGAGAACCAAATCGGCGTGACCTCGAAAATCTTGCCGAAGTCGCGACCCGTGAGTGTGAACGTCTCGGTCGTAGCACCTCGTCCGCTCACGACTTTTCTCCGACGCGGATTGTCCACAAGCCCGCGCATCACATGCCATTGTCTATTGTGCTGTTTGAAAACAATGTCGACCCAGTCGTCATCGACGACCTGATCAAACAATTGCTTGGCCACGCGACTCGGCTTCATCATCAACGACCACGTTCCAGAAGCTGCGCCGAGCGTCTTCTCAGTCGTCGCTGCGGTGAGTGACGGATGATCGTCGCTGGCATCGCGCCCGTCGAGCGGAATGATGGCGTCGCGTTCACCTGCTCCTGTGAGAATGATCGGGTCGCCGGCCTGAGTGTAAATCGTGGCCTCGACCGTGGTGTGTTGCGAGCCCTGGAATCCAGGCTTAGCCTCTGTTTCTTGGTCCGGCACGTCAGATCCCCAATATTTCCTTGAGCGCTGTCAAAAGACTCTTGTCTTCATTCACCAGCGCATCGGTCAACCTCTCAAGCGAAGCCGTCAATTTCTCCAAAGGCTCGCCAGCGAGGTTTGCGAACTTTTTACTCAGCATCCCCGACGTGTTTTCAAGTGAGTTAAGCATTGGAATCATCTTGGTGCCAATATCGATTTGCTGATTCTGGATTTTGGCCGCTTTCTGGAGATTCGCACCGAATGTGTCCATAGCCTTGGCCGCCGTCTTCTGTATTTCCTCGGGCGTCTTTGGCGCACCCATGGCAGCTTCTTTCCGCTGAGCACCAAGCACTTTGAGACGCTTTTGCTGAGCCTCGGTCAAACTCCCACTAGTCATCTGGGTGCCGAGAAGCTGCATTTCCTCAGCTCCCACGTTGATGCCCATTCGGCCGAGCTGTTGGCGGGCCAGAAGTCGACCAGCCGCGCCACCCCCGCCGGCTTGAAGCATCCGACCGACGAGCCCTTTGATCTGCTCCGGCCCCACTTCCCCTAGCTTGAGCTGCTCGAGACGAATCTGGGCCTTCTCAAAGTCCGCAGCGCCTCCACCCTTGAAACCACCCATGGTCTGGAGCATCAGGAGGTCAGCGGCCGATTGTGGGCCTCTGGTGCTCAATCCTTGGGCCGCCCGAACAAAACCGCCACCAATGGCCGCCGCTCGAGGGCCTGCAAACCCGTATTCTGCCACAGCTTTTCCGAAACCAGCCATGGCCTTGTCCGCCACCGGAATACCTGTCTGCTCCCATTGGGTGATACCGCTCGCAATCTGCTGCAAATACATGGGAACATCGGAGCCGGAGAGCCCCATTTCCATCGCCGCCGCAATTTGATCAGTCAACGCTTTGGCCCCAGCCCCCTGAATACCTGG
>CAYTDU010000579.1:0-4040 GCA_964436395.1 uncultured Gemmatimonadaceae bacterium
AGTGAGTAGGAAGAGTGCAAGGGCTTGGATTCTTTCCTGTTCGTTCATCTTCGCTCCCTGATGGTTCCAGCATTACTCCTTGGACACACTACTGGAAAACCGTTTTGTTTGTTTCACCCCGCATCATGCTTGGCCCCACATGCCTGCCTGGTTACGTTCGAATTTGAAAGGAGAGGCGATGAGTGATTCCACGAGGCGTGACTTCCTGAAGAGCGCCGGCGGGTACGGAGCGACGGCCGGCATGGGTCTAGTGGGTGGATTGGGCGTCGGACGCCCGGCGCGGACTGATGTGCGGGCAGAACATCCATTCGGGTACCCCGAAGGAGGTTTGGATCCGCAGAGGACTCGTGAACTGGGCTACAACGGGTTCAAGGGTGTCACACTGGCTGCTGGGACGAACCACGGCGGGTGCGCATTTGGGGCCTTCAATTCGGTTATCAGCCAACTCCAGGAAGTGGTCGGGGAACCGTACACCACCATCCCGGTGCAGATGATGGATTGGGCAGGTGCTGGTGTGGTGGGGTTCGGCACGCTGTGCGGTACGCTTGCCGGCACCTCAGCCGCAATCGGGTTGATTTGTGATGCAAGGGAAGCCAGAGCCTTCGTGGCAGACCTTCTGACGTGGTATTCGGAAACGAGTCTGCCGACAAACCTCCACGCCCCCACCGGGGAGCTTCCGCAGAGCACGGCGGAGAGCAACCTGTGTCATGTCTCGCTCACGCGATGGTGTCGCGATTCGGGCTACGCTTCCGGATCTCCGGAACGAGCGGAGCGCTGCGCCCGTCTATCTGGTGATGTGCCAGCGAAGGCGGTGGAGATGCTAAACACTGCCGCGCTTGGCTCGCGGCGCCCGTCGGAAAAGACGGTCTGTCGAGCCTGTCACTACATGGGGCCCAGCTACACCGGCGGGCAGTTCACTCACGGTGATATGAACTGTCTCACCTGTCACATCACCCTGAAAGAGAAGCAGGTGACTGTTACAGGGCACTAGCGAGCAGAAAGGGTCCAACATGTTTAGAGCAATGTGCGTCGCGCTTGCGAGGAATGCTGCGGCTTACGGCTGAACCACCCTAGTATACGAGATGATGGGCATTAGGGAGTTAGACGTGTCGCGGCAGCTCGAACCAGAACTCGCTGCCCTTACCCAGTTCGCTCTCTACGCCGATCGTGCCTCCGTGCGCCTCTATTGCGAGCTTGCAGAAGGTCAAACCTAGGCCGGTTGAGTACTTCTTACGTTGTTGGTGCACTTCTACCTGCCCGAACTTCTCGAACACCTTTTCGCGGAATTCGGCCGGAATACCGGGACCCGCATCTTTGACACTGGCGGTCGGCGCATTGTCCTCATTCGACAGCGCGACGCGTACCGTTCCCTGCTTCGGCGTGACATTGAGAGCGTTGGCCACGAGGTTAGCGACTACTCGGCGAATGATGCTTGGGTCGCACCGCACCGGAACGGGAACGTGCGGTTTGTCCACCTCGAGTTTTCGCCCAGCCGCCAGCGCTCCGAGGGTCTCGAGTGCCGCATCGACAATGGCTCCTAGCTCGGCGTCCCGGACATTGAGCGGCATCTCACCTGTCTCCAACTGAATGACGTCGCGCAGTGCCTGAACCATCTCCAATAGTGTGCTAGTGCTCCTCTGGGCCTCCGAAACGTACTCCTGTTCCTCCTCGTTGAGCTTTGTATTCGCGCTCGGTTCCAGCAGGTCGAGGCATCCCATCACCCCAAACAATGGTGAGCCCATGTCGTGCACTATCATGCGTGTCAGGTTATCCTGTGCTTCCCGAAGCTGCTGCAACTCCTCGTAGCGACGCTCGAGATCGACCCGGAGACGTCGCAGAGAGAGGTGAGCCTCGACCCGCGCCTGGACCTCTTCGAACTGGAACGGCTTGGTAACGTAATCCACGCCACCGACCCCGAAGGCCTTTACCTTGTCGAGCGTCTCGGCTAGAGCACTGATGAAAATGACTGGAATGTTCTTGAGTTCGTCTTGTTCCTTCAGGCGGGTACACACCTCGTATCCGTCCATCTCCGGCATGCTGATGTCGAGCAGGATGAGATCGGGTGGCTCAGACGCGGCGGCTCGCAGAGCAAGTGGCCCGTCCGGGGCGGGCCTGACCTCATATCCGCAGCTCTCGAGCATTTCGGAGAGCAGCTTCAAGTTGGCGGGTGTGTCATCGACAACGAGGATGTTCCCCTTGCCCGTCATGATCATGTCCGTTCCAAGAGTTGCTCTGTCCTCATCCGTCTCCACGCCCGATTAGCTCCAAAATCTGGCGATACTCGAAGCGATCGGCTAGGTCTCTCAACTCGGCCGCCAGCGACTCGTCGTGAATGGCGACCTCCTCGAACAAGGTCTTCAAGCGACTAGATGCGAGTTTGATCGCGGAATCGTACAGCTCATCCACTAGATCCACTGGCAGATTGTCACTAGCGTGTCGTGCCGGCGACCCAACACTGAGCATCGATTCTGTTTGGGGTTGCTGTTGATCTTCGTAGATGTACTCCGCCGCCAAGGCCTTCCGAATCGCATCCAGGAGGTCCTCTTCCTTGAACGGCTTACGCACGAAATCGTCCGCTCCGGATGCCACGGCCGCATGCTCCTCTTCCTCCAGCGCACCCGCCGTGACCGCGATGATAGGAGTCTCACTGCCGTCGGGCAAGTTCTTGATCTGCCGCGTCGCCTCGTGACCGTCCATCACCGGCATCTTGAGGTCCATCAAGATACAATCGGGTCCAAACCGCTCGAACACCTCAATGGCCTCGGCGCCATTGTTGGCTTCTTCAATCTCGAACCCCAACGCCGACAACAACCGGCGCAACAGCGCTCGATTCTCCTCCTTGTCGTCGACAACCAAAATCCGATAACGCGGCTGTCCGGCAGCGAGGCCCAGCACGCGCATTGTACTAGTTCGTTTCTCCGGCGCCTCGGATTCCTCGACGGGAAAATCCAGCCGCAACACACTTCCCAGTCCGGCTTCACTCCTCATGGTCAGTTCGCCCCCCATGAGACGCGCAAACTGCCTACTGATAGGTAAGCCCAGGCCGGTACCTGCGTTCATCGTCGTATCTGTCTGCTCGAACGGCTCAAAGATCCGCTCTGCATCCTCAGCACTTACTCCTGGGCCGCTATCTGCCACTTCAATGATTACTCGCATCTCAGCATCGGTTCGCATAGCACTCGCGCTCATCCTGATCCCGCCGTCATCGGTGAACTTCACGGCGTTCCCAAGCAGGTTGATCATTATCTGCCTGAGTTTGCTTTCATCGCATCGCACATAACGCGGCACCGAAGCGCCGATATCCAGTGCAAAGCTCAACCCCTCCTCGTCGGTTCGTACGCGAAACATCGTTTCGAGGTCACGCAGTAGGCCGTGCAGGTCGATGTCGGTCGGCCGATTCGTCATACGGCCAGCTTCGATTTTCGACATGTCGAGCGTGTCGTTGATCAGGGCGAGAAGGTGCTCGCCACTCCGCAAAATTGCGTGTATGCTCTCGCGGTGGCGAGTTGGCAGTGAGCGATCCCGCTCTATCAACTGCGAGAAGCCGAGTATGGCGTTCATCGGCGTGCGGATCTCATGTGACATGTTGGCGAGGAACGTGCTCTTGGCCCGGTTTGCCTGCTCGGCTTGTTCCTTTGCCTCGAGAAGCTCCCGTTCCATGCGCTTGCGATCAGTGATGTCGAAGATGAACCCGTCCAGTACGCCTTCGTTCGTCTCGCCGCGCACTTGTCTTCCCCGTTCCAGTACCCAACGAGTGTCCCCGTCCACATGCCGGACGCGATATTCCATTACGTAAGGCTCATTGTTCTGAACGGCTTCCGTTACCTCCTGCTCCACTCGTTCGCGATCTTCCGCCTCGATTACACTTGCGAATGTGCGAACGGCATTGCCAATGAAGTCTGACGGCGGATAACCCACGAGTTCGGTTATAGCATCGCTGATGAACAACATCGTCCAGTTACTGTCGAGTAGGCAGCGGTAGGTTACACCTGGTGTGTTCTCGACCAGAGTCCTGATGCGGCGCTGCCGTTCCTCTAGGG
>CAYTDU010000580.1:0-4035 GCA_964436395.1 uncultured Gemmatimonadaceae bacterium
TGGAAGGTCTGTTTCGTGAACAGTACACGTTCGGCATTCTTCGCCTTTTGGAGATCGGTGGCCATCATGTCGTCCCAGATGCGCTCTTCCAGGTCCCCATCATCCAGCGCGAAGTAACCGTAACGCTTCGTGAGATCGCCATATGCTGAGAGAATGATCTCCTCCGACAGATCGATAAACCGCTCCTCCGGATCCAACCTCACGTAACGAAGGCGCACTTGGTTCGCGTCTCCGTAACCCTCGGTCAACATCGTTGCACGAGTACCGTCGAGAGGTTGCAGGTAGAGATCGTACTTGTGGTTCAGGACGACCGCATCCCCATCTTCAGTCCAGCCGGCCACACCGTAGGGTGGCTTGGTGCCAAAGCGGTCGAACTCCTCGTTCACGAAACTGACCGGTGCGGATTCGGTGAGATTGATCGACCTGCTTTCTTCGATAGCGTAGTCCCAAATGTGCCCGTCTTTCCAATAGAGGAAGTGTTTACTGTCCGGTGACAGCCCCAGCGTGCGCTTCTGACCTTCGAACATCAGGGTGCGTTCCCCTGTCCGAGTATTCACCCTGTAGTAGTCGGCTTGGTACTCCCTCCAGTCAGAGATATACGGTCGGTCGTTGCTTCCGATGCCCCAGTTTCCGTCGCGGGTAATCTCGATGCGTCGCATGGCCGAGTCGGAGAGTTGCACGAACCGCTCATCGTCGATGTTGTATACGGCACGATAGGTGAAGGTGCGGTCGCGACTTGCCTGAACTGCCTGAACGGTTTGTATGCGATCGTCGTTCCAGTGGAAGATGTCTACGTTGGCTACAGGATTGTCTTCGTCTTCCTTGAACTCTCGTTCCTGAGCTTTGATGCCGAAGAACACCCGCGTTACGTCCTCGCTGAACGATAGAGTGGCCCGGGAACTGATGACGTGCCCATCCGGAAATCCTGCCATGGTCTCCGGATTCACGACCACACGTCGGGGTTCTCTTCCAACGTCCGAGAAAGCAACCAGGCTGTTGACACGTTCGGTCAAACTGTCGGGCTTGAGGCCCTTGAGAACGGCGAGTGCAGTCCCATCCTCGTTCCATGAGAACTGCGAGTACTCCAAGGTGTCGCTGTCCAGTACGGTCCGTATACCCGAGCCTAGATCGTAGAGGTATAAACCGTTGCCGCTCCGTCCTGCCGCATCAACGGTGTGTGCCAGAAAGGTCCCTGCTTTGTTGAAGGAGAACTGATTGACGTTGCCCATAATTTCATCGTATCCGACGGCGAGGTTCCTCAAAATGAGGTCAGTACCATCATGCTCGGCATCGGTGTCGGCCGCATCCATCTTTAGAGCGAGAAAACCAGACCCCTTGGGAAACTCGAAAGAACTCACGTTGTCCCATGTCAGGCGTTCGCCTGTTCTCAGGTTGAGCAGGCCGGCCTGCCGTGGTACGGGCGTGTTGTCTTTCCGAAGCTTCTCCGCCTCCTCGAAGGGCTTCTCGATCGTGTATGCAACCCATCGTGAGTCGTCCGAGAACTCCGGAGCGGACGCCAGGGGCACATCATGTTCCCGACCGTTCTGCAAGTTCCTCACGTGGAGCGTGTCATCTGCCCGGAAATTGTCATACCGATACGTCATCCAGTTTCCATCGTTCGATATCTCGACAGACACGATACCGCGCCACCGTGCGTAGTCTTCGATTTGCATGGTGCGCAGACTGTCCGTCTCTTGAGCGTGTGTACTCGAAACAAGAATCGGCAGTGTCAACGCACAAACCATCAGAACAACAAAAAGAGTTCGCATCGACCTCATCTTTGTCTCTCCTTAACAGGCCCGCACCATCACGGGTTCTTGGCGGATACATGTGATAGCATCAGAGTTGTGCACAATATCGATGCGCGTCCAGGGCTTGACCAGGGCTTCCCACATGGCCACGTTCGATGGTACGACTTCAAGGCTATAGGCTGATTGGAGTGGACTCGTGAGCGGATTACTCCTTCCCGCGGAGCGTCAGGTCAGTCCGCTTGAAGATTCATCGCAGCTCCTCGACGATCCCGACGCACTTCATGCGTGCGCCAGAGAACAGGGGTTCGTCTACCTCCACCACTTCCTGCCCGAGTCGCTGCTCGATCCTGTGCGCGCATTCACTCGTGAGTCGTTTGCCGACTACGGGTGGGTTCAGAAAGATGCCGACAACAGGCCCGCAATGAAGGCAGTAGCGGGTGTAAAGCTCTCTGGCCGCGGTTGGGACGACAGAGATTGGGTGCAATTCCAGCTTCGCTTCAGCAAACACCCAGACTTCCTCGCTCTAGCAGAAGCACCGCTCGTTATGGACGTTCTCGAGGCCATCATGGGTGAACCTGCGTGGCTGGCGTCGATGAACTTCTGTTGGATCAAGCTCCCCGGGAGCCCGTCACAAACAACGCTTCCCCATCAAGATGAGTGGTACCTCCCCCATTGCCAAAGCATGTGGACGATGTGGGTTCCACTCGTGGACACGCCGTTCGAAGTCGGTCCGCTTGGCGTCGTGCCGCGCTCGCACGAGCGCGGTGTACAGGATCACTTTACAGCGTTTTCGGGGCTACAGGTTGAACCGGAGGTGGACTGGCAGTCCAGTGAGGTGTATGCCGGCGACGTGATCTTCTTTGCCGCACGCACGATTCACTGCGCGTGGTCCAACGTATCGCCGACTTTCGCGCGAGTGTCGGCTGACATCCGCTACGAGCCACGTTCGGTGGGCAAAGACTCGAAGCTGCGTAAAGGTCAGAAGTAGTCCTGTCATAGCGTTGTGTTACGGCACAGGAACCCGCGCTGCGCGAACTTCAGTAGCATTTGCTGCACGAAACGTTGTGCTTCCTCAGATGAACATCCTGTCTTCTCGGAAAGCGGCGTGATTGCCTGGCGTAGACTGTCACCGCGTTGGCATGCTCGGAACAGTTCGGTTGATCGGGGACCGGGTTCATACAGAAGACAGTCGGCAGAGTCGAGAATGTAATGGGTGCCTCCAACCTTGCGGAGCATCACATCGTCCGAAATGCGCGGCAATCGTGTCTCGGGCTCGAGGGTTGTGTGGAAGTCAGGGAAGTGATCGTTCGCCGTCCGCGACGGAGCACGAGGCTTGCCAAGACCCAATCCCCAACTCTCGAGGAGTGCCGCCTTGCGTTCGAATTTGGGTGACTCGAGGCAGTAGAATGGCGCGAAAATGTCTGGGAACGTCTGTATCAGCTCGTGCAGCTTTTCACCGTATTCATAGTTCTCCATCATTGCACCGTCCCAGCCAATCTCCCAAGCTTTCAGGCTCTGCCGAGCATCTCGAAAGGTCCGGTTCAGCTCAGCTGACGGCAACGGAACAAGAAGGTTGAGGTGAGGTTCGGCACCCATCCTGTGCATCGCCAACAGAGCGATTACGGTGTCGCAAAGATCTTCGAGTTCCTCGAATGGGAATCCCCAGATGAACGACACGTGTGGCTTCATGTATTGGGCAGTCTGTCGAACGACGTTCAGCGCATCCGCGGCAGTGAAGCCTTTCTTGATCCGTTCCAGAATTGCATCGCTGCCCGATTCAATCCCATAGAAGATCGTGTCACAGTTGGCATCTGCCAGCGCCCGCAGCACATTCTCGTCCATTCGGTCTACCCGGCCCAGGCAAGACCACGGAATGTCCAGGCCACGTTCTTTCAACTGCCGGCAGAACTCCAACACCCTTCTTCTATCAAGGACAAAAGTGTCGTCAGTTATGTGGAACCTGGGAATTGCGTAGCCCTCCTTCAGATGCTCGAGCTCTCGAATGACGTTCTGCACGCTCCTATACTCGATACCGCCATCCCAAATGCCGGGGATGTCGCAGAACGTGCAACTGTACGGGCAGCCCCGGGCTGACAGCACCGCGAGGGGGATTCGATCGAAATCAGTCCGGTCCGTATAGTCTCGCAGGTTCACGTGCTGATATGCCGGAAACGGAATCCCATCGAGGTCTCGTATGCGAGATCGAGCCGGGTTGTGCCTGACCTTGCCGCCATCTCGATAGCTCAATCCCGCTATCTGATCGAATGATCCCTGATTCTCGAGC
>CAYTDU010000581.1:0-4033 GCA_964436395.1 uncultured Gemmatimonadaceae bacterium
ACACCCTCGGCAAATAGAGGTGATTCACCGAGCGTTCAGTCCCGCGGACAAGGAAATCGAGAAAGCGCGCCGAATAGTGTCAGCGTTCGAAGACGCGCAGGCAAAGGGATTGGGGGTCGTGAGTCTGGGCACCAAGATGATCGATCCACCGGTGGTGAAGCGGGCCCAGCAAGTAGTCAAGGTAGCGCGTCAGGCAGGGCTGCTTACCGAAGATTAATAGGTCAGTCTGTACCGGCCCCGGGCCTCAACGCCGGGGTTGGCACGAACCTGGAGAATAGATATGAGTGGCGGGCACAAATACGAAACCAACAACGCTGGGCGGCGGGTACCCACCGAGGTGAACGGCAAGGCACAGGTTCCTTTCTCGGGAGTCGGAGCTTTTGAACCTGACGGGAGCCAGCACGCTCCACCTATCAGACCCAGCCACAGATATCCACCGAACGGTGATAAGCGCGTTCCGAGTCTACACGAGGCTCTGGAGCGGTGCGGCATTTCGGACGGAATGGTGGTGTCGAGTCACCATCACCTCCGAAACGGGGACAAGGTGACAGTGCAGGCGTTGCAGACCGCCGCCGACATGGGTATCAAGGACCTCATGTGGTTCCCAAGCGCATCGTTTCCGTGCCACGAACCGGTCATCGACTTGATGGACCGTGGTGTGGTGCACCACATCGAGGGAAGTATGAACGGTCCGCTTGGAGCGTACACATCGCGCGGCAGTATGCGCGGACTCGGAGTGTTGCGTTCACACGGGGGGCGCTGGCAGGCCATCCAGGACGGAGAAGTCAAGATCGACATCGCGATCATCGCCGCACCTACCGCAGATGCCTTCGGCAATGCCACCGGCTCACAGGGACCCTCCGCATGTGGCTCACTCGGGTTTGCTTTGGCCGATTCGGTTTATGCAGATCATGTGATTGTGGTAACCGACAACCTCGTACCCTTTCCCTGCATCCCGTGGCAGATCCAAGGGAACAATGTGGACTACGTGGTCGAGGTGGATTCGATCGGTGATCCATCGAAGATCGTCTCGGGAACCACCAAAATCACAAAGAGCCCCGCCAGACTGCTGATTGCTGATTATGTCGCTCGATTCGTGAGAGACGCAGAGATAATGCGTGAAGGCTTCTCGTTCCAGGCCGGTGCTGGCGGTATAGCACTCGCCTTCGTTCAGTTTTTGAAGCAGATGATGCTGGATGCGGGAGTGAAGGCCAGGTTCGTGCGCGGTGGATCGACGGAGCACCTCGTTCAGTTGCTGGAGGAAGGTCTCACCGACTACATCCTCGACGGGCAGACCTTTGACTTGGCGGGAGTCGCTTCGATCGCTTCTGATCCGCGACACGTCAGCACGTCGCCGTTCACTTCGTACAATTACCATGGTAAAGGCAATTTCGCGACCATGGTGGACGTGTCCGTCCTCGGTGCCACCGAAGTTGACCTCGATTTCAACGCGAACGTCAACACACACTCCGACGGAGTGTTGTTACATGGCATAGGCGGGTGGCAGAATTGCTTGTTTGCCGGTTGCTCGGTCCTAGCGGTCCCTTCCTTTAGAGACCGTATTCCCGTAATCGTGGACGAGGTTACGACGCTCAGCGGACCCAGTGATCTCATCGATGTCGTGGTAACCGAACGCGGTATCGCGATCAACCCGCGCAGGGAAGACCTCATCGACAAGGTAAAAGGTTCCGAATTGCCGATTCGCACGATCGGCGAGCTCAAGGATGAGGTTGAGGCGATCGTGGGGGGTAAGCCCGAGCCACCAGCGCTGCTTGACCGGCCGGTGGCCGTGGTGAAGTGGGTCGACGGTACCGTGCTAGACACCATCTGGCAAGTAGACTGCTAGTCTACCGGGAGGAGAATCCGGGCGTGAAAATGGGAATAATCAGCGCAAATATGCCTCCATCCGGTCGAAGGCTTTGTGAATGGTCTCTTCTGGCACACAGAAAGACATGCGCAGATGGCCCTCACCCTTGAAGGCAATTCCCGGAGTGGTGGACACCCCTGCTTCCAGCAGCAGTTTCTTGGCGAAGGTCTTGGAATCTTTTCCTTCCTCCCGTTCCACCTTCGGGAACATGAGATAGGATCCCGACGGCTTGGTGTAGGAGAAAACCTCCGGCAAAAGGTCCAACCTGGTACACATTACATCCCGCATCTTCTGGTAGTGGGTGCGGAACTCATCTACACAGTCCTGAGGACCGAGGAGGGCTGCAAGGGCGGCGTATTGTGAGATGACTGGGGCGCAGATGGCCAAAGGGATGTGGGTTTTGGTGATCTGAAAGATCCATTCAGGCGAAGCATGGAGATACCCGATCCGCCAACCTGTCATCGCATAGGTCTTGGTGAACGTGAAACAGGAAATCGTCCGCTCCCTCATCCCTTCGATGGACCCGATGCTGAAATGCCGAAGGCCGTCATAGACGAAGTACTCGTATGCCTCATCGGTTATGACCACCAGATCCTCGGACATGGCGATTTCGGCCACTGCCCTCAGAATCTGTTCGCTGTACACTGACCCCACCGGATTGTTGGGAGAGCTGAACAGGATCGCCTTTGTTCGGGGAGTGACCGCGTCCTTTATGCGGTCCGGGTCGAGGCGAAAATCTTCACCGGCATACGTGGGAACCAAAACGGGCTTCCCGGAGGCGAGCACCACCTGCCGGAGGTGGGTCGAATAACCCGGAACCGGAATCAGCACCTCGTCTCCGGGATCCACAACGGCCATCACGGCCGCGGCCAATCCCTCGATCGCCCCCACCGTCACCATGATCTCTCCGCTATCAGCCGAGATCCCATTTTCTCGGTGTAGCTTAACGGCGATGTTTTCCCGCAGGGCCTCCAGACCGCCTGTCTCTGAATATCCCCCGGCTTTCCCCGCATTGGCCGCCTCAACCGCCGCCTGGACAATGTGAGCGGGAGTTCCCGTCGTGGGTTTCGCCCAGGAAAGAAAGGCGACATCCTCGACCTGTTTGGACAGATGTGTCATCTCGTGAATGGCCGATTTGGGAATGTCTACGATCTTCTTTGAAACCAGATGTTGAATGGACATATAAAGCTTCCTCTGTGTGGGAATTTGCTGTCCCATATTGCAGTTGAGGCCCAATCCTACGGTCCGACAGCTATCACCGCGTTGGGTTCCTTCAACATGCCCTGCTTTGTGTGGATGAGTGCCTCGTCCAGTTCCTGAAAGCCGTATACGGACACGCCTAAATTCAATTGCATTCGGTTGACCAAGCTCAGGAACTCCTCCGCGTCCGAACTTCTCAGCTGATAGAGTGTTTTGATGTCGCGGCCCCATAGGTTCGCACTGTAGTCCGCTATGGTGATGGCAGTGGAACTCACAGGCGCCATTACAAGACAACCTCCCGGCTTGACCTGTGAGAGGATGGGCTCCACGAGGCCGCCGGCAGGAGGAAACAGGATGGCTGCATCGAGTTTGCCGGGCATGTGCTCTTTCGAGGCGTCCCCCGCCCAATCCGCTCCTTCACGTCTCGCCCTTTCGATGTTCGTGAGAGACCGGGTGCTCACGTAGGTCGTCACGTCCAACGACTGAGCTACCTTGAGAACGTAGTATGCTGTCGGTCCAAACCCATACAAACCGAGCGTCTCACCGCTACCAACACCCGCGAGTTTGTATGCTGCGTAACCCGCGATGCCCGGACAAAGCAAGGGCGGGGTCATCGACGGGTCCAGCTCAATCGAGTCGAGCGATAACGCAAATCGGGCCGGCACGGTCATATATTCGGCAAACCCACCGTCTGAGTGCCACCCGGTTGCCTGGAAGTCTCGGCAGTAGTTCTCTCGATCAGAACGGCAGTACTTGCACTGGCCGCACGTGCTGTGAAGCCAATACGCTCCCACTCGCTCTCCGACTTGAAATTGCGAAACGTCCCTGCCCATCTCATCTACAATCCCGACAACCTCATGACCCAATACTATGGGGCTGTTCTGCAACGGAAGGTCTCCCTCCGCGATATGTATGTCCGTGCGGCAGATGCCGGAATACGCACCCCTTATCCTCACTTCGTCGTCT
>CAYTDU010000582.1:0-4031 GCA_964436395.1 uncultured Gemmatimonadaceae bacterium
AACGCAAGTACCGGCGTGCAGAAGTCTGCTGTTGCGGGGCGTCACCCGAGCGTTCCTGCACTTGCGAGGCAGCGATTCCACGTTCGGCACGCACGTCGAACACGTCGCAAACGCCGGTCAGCTCGACATTAAGATCATCTTGGTAGAGATACGTCTCGAGCGCCTTGTTGCGCGGATCCTCACGATTGGCTTCACGCGCATTCTCGACCCAGTCGGGGTGCGCAAAACCCGCGCTTCGCACAAGCGCTTCCCCTTCCCCACCATTACCAATTATGCCGACCCGAATTCGGTCGCCCGGCGGACGCGAAATCGCCTCGGGGATCACCGCCGGCCCGCCTTCCACGACACCAAGTTCCTCGAGGATTGCCTGCTTCCTCGCATCGTCCGACGCCTTTTTCTTGAGGAAGTTCAGAATGAACACACCGAAGAATGGGACGGCTGCAAGTGTCTTGAGTAAGCCGCGACGCCCTATTGTATCCTCACTGGCCGGGGATGGCTGTCCGGTGTTGGTGGTCAAATTGTCGTCGCTCATTGTGCCGCCCCCTCTGGCTTGGTTTGGTGCTTTGCACTTCCCGGCCACGGAATCAGTCTATCCAACCCGAACAGTCGGTGAGTGGGGAATACGAGCAGGACACCCATGGCCATGAACTCTATCAGAACCTTGTTGACTACCAGGTAGCTACCTTCGACCGGCATTGCATAGGAGTAGGCTGGAAAGGGGGGGGCTACAATGTAATACAGGAGCAAGAGGACCATGCCGGCGATCAGGGCAGGCTTGGTTAGCAGACCGAGGAATAGTGCAAGACCTATCAACGTAAGGCCCCAGATGTTGAGAAAGTCTATCACCGCGACCGCCGATGGACTCGCCGCGAGGTCGCGGAAAAACCCTCCCAGCCACCACTCTGCCTCACCGAGGTATCCAGCTGACGACCAGTACGGGTTGAGCAGTTTGGCGAGGCCTTCATAGAAGAAGTGCCAGCCAATGAGTATCTGCAGGGCCACGAGTGTCCACCTCTGCCACTTTGAGAGCCCGAAATCCTCTGTTACCGCTTCACTTTGCGTCATGGTTCCGCCTTTTCTCCACCATTAGGAACAGCACTTCTCCACCCAGTCGATTTCAAGATTCGACCGGATCTATCTACGATCAGGCACTCGCAGCCCTTGAGCGTCTCCACGAACCTGATCCCCATTCGCGGTTGCATCACGAACACGCCAGTGGCGAGCGCGTCGGCGATCATCGCCGAAGGTGCAACTATCGACACGCTGAGGTTCACTTGGGGTGACAAGCCGGTTTCGGAGTTGATTATGTGGTGGAACTTCTGCGTGCTATCGAAACTCTTCTCATAACTCCCTGCGGTGGCCACAGCCGCATTTGCCAGGTGAATCACGTCCGGGTATTGCTCACCTTTTGACGGATCTTGAACCGCAACGGTCCATGCAAGTCCCTCCTCCTTCGTCCCGGCAGATCGAACGTCGCCACCCGCATCAATCAGATAGTCTTCGATTCCGCACTCCTCCAACACCCTGGCAATCGCATCTACTATGTAACCTTTCGCAATTCCGTTAAGAGAGATCGACATACCCGAACGCTTGAAGCTCACGCCATCAGAGGTCATTTCGATATATCTCGACCCGACGAGTGCCAAGACCTCTGAGATTTCCGCCCGCGACGGTTCGACTGGATTCGTTGAGTCGAGCATGTTCTTGTACAGTTCAACGATTGGTTCGACCGATATATCAAACGCGCCGTGGCTCATCTCGTTGAACTGCAACGCGCGCGACAACAACCTCGACAATTCCGGATGTAATCCGGTCAAGCGTCCTTGTTCATTGAGCGTGCATACCGCCGAGGCATCATCATACCTGGAGAGTAGGCCAATCAGCCTATCCATTTCTGCGAATGCGCGCCCAAACGCTTCTTCGATCTGATCCTTGGATGGTCCAATCGCGGCAATCGACACGAGGGTTCCCATAGCCGGTCGGCTGCAGCTGATCTTGTACGTGTTGCCTGCGAGCGGTGTGGATTCGTTTACCGAGAACCCGTCGTCAACCCTTTCGAAACCCATTCTTTCGAGGGCGGCAAACTTGGATGAGATATCGTCCATTACTGGTAATCTTGCTCCAGGACGGTGCGTGTTCTCTCTAAGAGCGCCTTCGTGGCGCGAATCCCTTCTATCTCAGGTAGCTCCGAGCCTTCGTACTCGATACCGACATACCCGCGATATCCGGCATCGAGCACTATTCGCATGATCCGCTCGTAGTCGCTATTGCGCTCATTGCCGTGTTCGTCGAACTCATGCGATTTTGCGCTCACTGCTTTGGCGTATGGCATGAGTTCCGCAATTCCCTCGTAGCGGTCGTACCAAACGTCATCTTCGATACGGAAGTTGCCAAAGTCTGGAAGAGTGCCACAACCAGGGTGTCCCACAGCATCCATCACGCCGGCCAGCCATGCACCGTTGGAGGATAAGCCACCATGGTTTTCGACGATGACATTGATGCCGTATTGGGCAGCGAACTCGGTTAGCCTGCTTAGGCCATCCGCAGCCAGTTCTCGCTGTTCTTCAGGTGTGCCAGAGGATTGTGCATTCACGCGAATAGAATGGCATCCGAGGAATTGGGCAGCTTCTACCCACCTATAGTGATTCTCGACAGCCGTAGAGCGCTCGGTGTCGTTCGGGTCGCCCAATGCGCCTTCCCCGTCGCACATGATGAGCAAGCTCGTTACTCCGTTGTCGTCAGCGCGTGTCTTGAGTTCTGTCAGGTAGGTATTGTCGCGAGCCTTGTCCTTGAAGAACTGATTTACATACTCAACCGCATCGATATCGAACTCCTCCCGCGCAACGCCGGGGAATTCGAGGTTTTCTAGATCGCCTGCGTTTAGCGTGCGGTGAAGGGACCATTCGGCCAGTGATATCTCAAAAATTGGCTCCTGCGTCCTGCAGGCTTGAAGACCTGAGAAAACCACAGAAGTCCGTGCCAGAGCGGCAAGCGGGGCGGAAGCCGCGATACCCTTGAGAAACCCGCGACGACTGAAGTGTCTTGCCATATTCCCATACCCGGATTGACGGATTGGTCTCACCCGATGATGCTTTCGGGTACGGGCTCGCGCAAGTGTTACGTGGTCAGTCCGCCGATGTTCTCCTAATCTGGTTAACTACGCGCGCAGGCTGGAGCTTGTTGGACTCGTAGAATGTCGGCGGCTCGTAGGTCAATCCGCGGCTCAACCGCTTTGCTTCTCGCCGGAGTTTGAACCACAGCACACGGCCTCCAACCGAGGAAGCCAATCTCGCAGTCAGGCCGAACTCGCGACGAAAGTCTTTCAACAGCCCAGAGATCTTCTTCTTGAGCACCGGATCCTTTCGGAACCATCTCTTGGACGCCCAAAGCACGCTGGTCCAACCGATGCGTAAATCCCGTCCCTCCCAGCGAAACCGATCGCGTATTCGCTTGTCATTATGGCTCTTGTACCTCTGCCATCCCTGCAGCATCGTGCGCGCGATCCTCACTACACTCGGCCCATTGACCTTGAAGTCGCGAGTGAATGCTCTGATCAAGGCGGCTGTCTCCTGCCCTTTCTTGAGATACGGGTGCAGATGGCGGAACCTGAGCTGGCCATGGGCGTCTGCCTCCGGTACCTCTTCGGTGTCGAGGAGTGTACCGTTGGCCTCATGCTCCTCGTAGAGGGGTGTTCCGGCAACAGGCGTGTAGAGCATGAACTGGTGAAGGTCTGCGTCATGCGCCACCGCGTATTCGATGGCCGCGTCGATATTCTCCGGAGTGTGTTCCTCGAGGCCAATGATCGTCGAGCCCAAGACGCGGATCCCGTGTTTCTGTAAATCCCGCACCAGCTCACGAGTATCGCTACCCTTCAACTTCGCGTAATCGGCATCGTCTCCCTCGAGCCCCATCCATACCCACGACACACCCAATGCCACCAACTCCTCAATGGTGTACTTATTCAGCGCATTCGCAGAGCTGAAGATGTAAAACGACCATGATTTGTTGTGGTCCTGCATGAGTTCCAGAAC
>CAYTDU010000583.1:0-4030 GCA_964436395.1 uncultured Gemmatimonadaceae bacterium
ATTCGTAACCTCGAGCGACCTGTTCGTAATCACGAACGACTGCCCTTTTGGCAGTTTCCGGCCGGCCGTGTTTTCTGGCGCGCCGAGTAACCTATTGTCACGTAATGGTTTACATGTGATGGGTGGGCTCCTCCGCTCCACGAGGACGTTGAGCGGAAGGATCCGTTCGCCGGGAAATACTCGCCTTCAGGGAACCACAGAGACGCCTGCCGTTGTCATTACTGCTTTCTCTAGAAACCGGTTTGTGAAGTGGCTCTCCACAACAACTGAGCTCCACTCCGTCGCTCAAGATGTCTCTCACAGTCAAGGTCTCGTCCACCAATTCGGACGATTTGTCAGATTCGAATGAGCCCTACGAGACTGCAAGCACATTCTGCACAAGGCATTAACAGTCCTTCCGAAAAAGGGCATGCATGTTGCGGTCTTCGCAGTAATTGCGGTGTTGCGGTACGGCCAATGACTCGGGGAGTAACGCGATGCGCCATATCAACTCGTTCGCCATTATCATCACCCTTGCCTTCTTGCCGGCCGCACTCTTCTCTCAGGTACGCGAACCGGCAACGCCCTTCGCGTCCGCGTCTGCAGGTCTCTTTTTCGGTGACGTGTCCGGTTACAATGGCCCCCTGCTTTTGGCACGCTACGGTGAACAGTTCAACCAGCACTTCATGTGGGCGGCGCGCGCGCAGTTCCGCGATGACGACCCAAGCGGAGGGCGAGTGCAATCTCTTGGTTTCGGTGGGGAGCTGTTTGCCGTACTGCCACTCGACGATACCGAATTGTATGGCTTGGGAGGAATAGTGCTTGAGGCCGTGCATCTCGGTTCAACACAGTGGTTGCGAATTCCGGACATGGAGACCGGCGTCTACTTGCGGCCCCATGTGGGAGCAGGGGTGTCGATTCCCGCTGGCTCGGTAAATCTACTCTTCGAGTTGAACCGCGGGTTTGCGTCCGGGCCCAACTACTGGTTTGGGTCGTTTGGGGCACGGTCAAACCGAACGGAAACGGATTCCGGCGGGACGGCATTTCATGTGTATGCGAATCACCTCGCTCCAATCGGAGGCAACTACGAGTCCGAGGAAGACTACCGAGGTTACACGATCGCCGTCGACGTTCAAAGAAAGACGCCGTTTGGGCACGCGATGCGCTATTCGCTGGGCATCGACTTCGTCGACTTCGGAACAAGTACGGGTATCGTCGAGTTTCTCGTAGGCACCGTCGGAGACATCGTGCGTGTTGAGGACGGCGCGTTCACTCTGTCGTGGGTTCCCCAACTAGGCGCCGTATTGTTCGCCGAGGGGGCATCGAGACCTTATCCAATGGGCTTATTGGGCATCGAAGCGCGGGGCGCACATCACGGCGTTGCAGTGTTCGTCGGTACGAGCGCGCTCGCCGCACAGGGGCCTGATGGTGTGCTGAGAGGGCTTCAAGTGCGTTTCGGTGCAAGCGTGCTGCCGTAAGCCGACGCTTCCAAACCTCAAGCTTGCCACGTCAAGAAAATGCACATGAGGCTGTGCGCAGGCTCCGAGTTCACGCGGGGAAGAACACTTTGCCCTCAGCCGGAAAGTCACGGCAATTGCCGCCGCAAGACTACTCGAAGACCTTGAAGTGAGCACATAAGCAAGTTGGTTCCGCCCCCCTCTTTACCCCCCACTACTGAACAGCACCGCTCCGTTCTCATCCAGGGTTTCGACCACCGGCCGCCCCTCGCTATCCACCTCCATCCGAATCCGCACCCGCCCTTCCCTGTCCAGCAGCCTGAGGTACGAGAGCCCCTCGTCGGGCAGCACGCCAAACGTGAATCGTTCGGGACCGGTCCGGCCTACCTCAGCGCCATCTTCGGGCGGCTCCATGATCGAGAAAGTGATATTCTCGCCGAAACGCGTGAGACAGACTGCCTCGGCAGTAGCGTGGTCGAAACAGAGCATCATGGCCCTTCGATCTTCGAGGATGGTGCCGAGCCCGCCCATCTCGTCTCCGTTCTCGTCCATGAACTGAATTCCGGCGACGACGTTTGAACGAGGGAAGGTCTGCCCGCCCACCTGTGGATCCGGCATGGCCCCTGTGAGTCGGACGACAGGATGTTCAAAACCGTTTGGGGTGAAGGCGATTTCCGCAGAGGCTCGAGTGTAGAGGACCGTTACCACAACGGTGAGCAGAACGAGCCAGACGACGAGGACCAGTTGAACTGCTGAAGGAGTTGAACGGTCCACCGGTTGGTTTGCCATCGCTATTCCTACTTTCTCTTGGACCCGGGTTGTAAAGCACTTCTGAACTGTAATCAACCAGCGTTTCGGTCTGGTCACTCATGCTTCAGCACCTTCACAGGGTCCAAAGCGGAAATCCGGCGCGCCGGGACGTAGCTGGCAAGCCAACACACGCCTACCATGAGTGCTGTTGCAGCACCGTATGACATAGGGTCCCAACCCCTCACTCCGAAAAGAAACGGTGACAGCAGAAGGCTCGTGCCATATGCAATCGGAAGACCCGCCGCGATCCCCAGCAGCCCGGCCGCGAGACTCCTTCGCACGGTCTTCCTCGACAGCTCCCGCCCGTGCGCTCCGAGCGCCATCCGGATTCCCAGTTCCTTGGTACGGCGGGACACAGCTCTGGCCGTAACTCCAAACACACCGGCGGCACCCAACAGCACCGCAAAGATGGCGAAGGCCATCAGCAATACCGTTCTGAACCGTTCGTGCGCGGCTGACGCGGCTATCAACGATGACACGGTTGTCGTTCGGAGGATCGGTGCACCCGGATCCACAGACCGTATCGCCTCTCGTATATGAGGGAGGAGCTGATGAGGATCCACGCCGGAC
Organism: uncultured Gemmatimonadaceae bacterium; assembly: GCA_964436395.1. Taxonomy (GTDB): domain Bacteria; phylum Gemmatimonadota; class Gemmatimonadetes; order Gemmatimonadales; family GWC2-71-9; genus JBDGYW01. The sequence continues at coordinate 2,817 of CAYTDU010000583.1, forward strand.
CTCACCACGAGGCTCGTTGTAACTCCGCCGACTGGAACGTATACCGTTGGCGAGAACGCAGATGTGAGCGACTCGTGGCGTACGTCGCCGACAACTCCCACAACGACAGACCAACGATTTTCAAATCGGACTCGTCTACCTACGGGGTTTGTTTGCGGCCAAAACATCCGTGCCATTGTTTCGCTGACGACAACAGACTGACTTGGACTTGCGGAGTGTTCGTCTTCAAAGAATGTCCGTCCGGAAACGAGCGGTATTTCCATCAGCTCGAAGAAGTCGGGAAGTACTTGCCGGACATTTACATGTGGAGCGTCGTCGGTTTCTCGGCCCTCGATTTCGATGCTGTTCAACCAACCCGAGCCTGAGAAGGGCAGTCCCGAAGTCCCACTAACCCGTAACACTCCCGGCACCGCCGACACGGCATCACGAATGTCGAGGAACGTCGCGGTGCGTGTTTCGGCATCTGCGAAACGGTACCGCGAGAGTTGCACGCGAATCTCAGCCAAGTTCTCCTGTCGGAACCCAGTTTCCACTTTGAGAAGGCCGACGAAACTTCTCGCCAAGAGCCCACCTGAGATCAGTAACACTACTGTCAACGCTATCTGCGCAGACACCGCGAGACCTTGGAGACGTTCGTGGCCAGAACGCCTGATCATCTCGTTTATTCTCTCTCTGGGAAGGCCAATCGAAGGGGCAAGTCCGAACAGCAGGCCGGTGACTACGCCCATTGAAATAGCAAACAGCAACACTTTGCCGCTCAAGGTGACATCCTGCATCCAGGGGAATCGCGGGCCCACGGATGCCAAGAGACTAGAGCTGCCAAACGCGACGACTAAACCGACAAGGCTCCCCAGAACTCCGAGCAGTACGCTCTCGGTGAGTAGCTGACGGATTAGCCTGAGGGGCCTCGCCCCCAATGCCGTGCGGGTCAGCATTTCGCGACGCCGCCCCGCGGCTTCGGCGACGGACAGCATTGCCACGTTTGCACAGGCAATCAGAAGCAGTAGTAGGGAAGCTGCCATCAACAGCAACAGTGGCGCTCGGAATTGTCCGACTTCCAACTCACGGCGTTCCTCCATGGATACAAGCCGCGCACCTCGCTCCGAGGCGTCCATCTCGCCACGGATGAGGTTTACTGTCTGCGTCAACGCTTGCGCGATCTCGAAACCGGGCTGCAGACGGCCGATGCCGTCGTATAGGTGGTTGCCCTCTCT
>CAYTDU010000584.1:0-4026 GCA_964436395.1 uncultured Gemmatimonadaceae bacterium
ACATCCAACCATCTCAGTCAGGTGACTGCCCACGATCTTTCTTATGAGCCGGTGACTCAGGCCTTCGGTTGACGGATAGACTGGCAACACCATACCTAGATTCATGTCTTCGCCGGTGTCCTCATCACCGGCCTCTGCCAGCACAACCTGCTCACGAGGTGTGACCTGGCGGCCATGGAAGTGTTTAACCGGCCCCGACACCAACACCAGCTGCCCCTGTTTGATGACCCGATCCAAGAACGCCTGCCCCGGCCACGCGCACTCGATCACACCGGAAGAATCCTCGATCACCGCCCGAAAGATGCGGAGGCGCGAGCGTGTTGGAACCACCGCCTTCGACAACACTCGGCCGACCAACGTGACCTCCTGGTTAACTCTCGCTTTCCCAATTGGAGTGACTGTGGTGGCATCCAAATAGCGAAAAGGAACGTGATAGAGGAGATCTTCGACCGTGCCGACACCGATTCGCCTGAAAGCTTCCGCCCTGCGGGGACCAACGCCTTTCAGAAATTGAACAGGGGTGTCGATCGAGAGAGGCATCAGTCGGAGAGTAGTCGTTCCACAAACGCGTCGGAGTCGAACACCTCCAGGTCTGCCAGTCTCTCCCCTACACCAAGAAATCGAATTGGAATGTTGAGTTCCCGGCGTAACGCCAACACCGCCCCGCCTTTGGCCGTTCCGTCGAGCTTGGAGACGATCAGCCCCGTTACAGGGATTGCATCGGCGAAGGTCTTTCCCTGTTGAAGAGCGTTTTGGCCAACTGTGCCGTCGAGCACTAGCAGGCACTCGTGTGGTGCGCCATCACGCCTTCTCGAAATGACGCGATAGATCTTCTTGAGTTCTTCCATTAGGTCATCGTGAGTGTGCAGCCTACCCGCGGTGTCCACCAGCACCACATCAACGCCACGAGCTGTTGCCGCTTCGACTGCATCGAATGCAACCGCTGCGGGATCCCCCCCACTGGTGCCGACCACACAAGGTACGTCCAGCCTGCGAGCCCACTCGCTTATCTGTTCCGTTGCACCAGCTCTGAACGTATCTGCTGCCGAGAGCAAGACGGTCTTGCCCTGATCGAGCAATCGTCGCGTGAGCTTGGCTATCTGGGTTGTCTTACCAACTCCATTGACGCCCAGAACGAGTATGACGCCCGGCCCCGATCCGTCGCCGAGATTGAGCCGGCCGGGATCCTCGGGGCCGGCAAGGTGTCTCACGATTTTACCCTTGAGCCACGATCGTACCGCGTCTGGTGTTTTTAGCGTACCGCGACGGAACTCGTCTTCCAGTTCCTCCGCGATTTCGAACGCGGTCGGTCCAAAGTCAGCCTCTGCAAGTATGCGTTCAACATCGTCCAATGAATCGCGATCAATACCCTTGACCAGCACCGTAACATCGGTGAGCGCCACGCGTTTTATCTTTTGCCACAAGCCCCCCCTCATGAGAGCCCCCGTCTATGGCGCCACGCCCACTCGGCCGAGAGGGCCACTACAACAACAACGAACAACCACCAGTTGTCCCGTGTATAACGCTCCAGTAAAATCATCCCGCCGGCATTTCCTCCTACCAAGTCTGCCACCATTCTGGGGTGAAATTCATCCGAGTATTCCTCCACAACTGTCACGCCCTGACCTCCACGAATCTCGGGCGTGAGCCATTGATATGTTCCGGGTAACAACGAAACGGAAGCAACGCCTCGTGAATCGAACAGCAGATTACGTGTTGACGAGCTGTCGCCACCATCGCGCAGCAGAGACACCTCCAGAGATCCGGGAACCGAATCGCGCACCCATTCGAACAAAGTCGGCTCGCCCCGAGACACCACCGTGCTCGAAACCAGCGGCGAGGGAGAACCTGCACGCTCAGAGCCCAACAGCCAATCGACTCCGGAGGCGAGTAGGGTACGGTACGCCTCACGATCCGCCTCCCCCCGGAGTCTCCATCTCCACCAACCCGTGCCGAATGTTGTCAAAGACCGCGTTCCGGCTGAATCCATTCCCGTCACCGCCGCACGCTCGGCCCCGCGTCTTCCCTGTCGTGCCGACAACGCTACCCAGTCGCTCCTATCGGACCGCTGTTGACCCAATCCAAGAACCGGGGGCAATGAATCCCACAGAACGCTCGCGAGGCGACCCGCGAGAGGTGATGCCTGAACCATACCTGACAAGTACCAGTCATGTTGGGCTGCCGAGCCCAATTCCCCGATTTGTGTCGGCCACCACCATACAGGGTGACGCGGCTGGGCGAAAGGTGTACTCTCACCGCCGCCTCTGACCAGGAGTAGTGACGCGCTCCTTGCGATCCGCTGGACCGACTCTTCGGGAATGGGGAGACCCGAACCCATATCTACCCAGGCGTCCGGTGTAACGTGTGCATACCCACGCACGGTCGTGCGGGCGATCTGGGCGAGCTCCGTAACCAGGAATCGGCCTTCCCAGTCGGGGGGGTCCAACAGAACGACCACTGCGGGTTGTTCCGTCACAAGCACGATCTTGGCGCGCTCATCGTCATCGCGGATGTCATCGCCAGGTACTTCGATGCGAAACTCGATAATATTGGTTCCACGCGGGAGCAGCGTTGGAGGTAGTACGAGCCTGCGTCGCGCTACACCTGGAGCGGCCGGAATTTCTACCTCTCGAGTCAGAATGCGCCGACCCTCAACCAGTACCTCGAGGTTTCCACGTGTTGAACCGACGTCTCCCCAAGATCCGAGCGTCACCGTCATGCCAATCGAGTCGTCAGTAGACACTCGCCCAGGTACATCGACCTCCAAGATGGCAACATCCGAGACCGTGTCTCTCGGAAGCATCACGAACGAGACATCCTCGAGAAAGCGCGGGTCTACGATACCGGCGTCATCGAGTTCGCCGTCAGTAACAACGTACACAGGACCGCCAAGTGCAGCGGCGGCCCGGAGTGCCGCCGATATCCTGCTGGCCCCGTCATCCGGTGTGCCTGGGCCAAACTCTTTGACTCCAGAGCCGAACTGATAGATGGAGCCCTTTGCCCCCGCGAGAAAAAGAGCTGTATCTACCGCTGCCTCCCACTGTCCTCCGGGGGCCGCCATGGAAAGCGAAGCGTCCAGAAGCACCACGGGTTCGCCACCTGGCCTGCGTTCCGAACTCCCCGGATTCACGAACAACCACACCAAAAAGCCTATCCCTAGCGTCCGGAGGGCAGCGAGCCCGGCACCCTCGGGACCCAGCTGTTCTCTAATCACGTAGACGTAGCCGGCCACTGCTGCAACCGCGCCCGTAACCAGAATGACGGTCAACATCGACCGAACACCATATGACTGATCCTTGACCCACGTACGTGGTCAGATGCGGAATCGTGTGGCATGTGGATAAAGCGAGGTAAGAATCAGGGGTCGCGCGCGGCGACGGCAATCCGCGAAGCACGCCCTGCCAGCAACCGATCGTACTCGGCCTTTACCGCCTCGAACTCGGCGTGTCGATCGGCCTGCAACGGCCTACCACTATCCTGCTGCAGGCGCAGAGGATCGACTTGCTGGCCGTTTCTGATGAGCTCGTAGTGCACATGGGGCCCGTTTGCCAGCCCGGTGGACCCCGAGTAGCCAATGACTTCTCCCTGCACTACATGTTTCCCCACGTGCATCCCGCGCGCAAACCGGCTCATATGTGCGTAACGTGTCTCGAACGACCTAGGGTGGCGAATTGATATCATGTTGCCGTAGCCACCCCACCATTGCATGCGCGTGATCGTGCCGTCCCCGGTCGTCATGATCGGAGTCCCGGGTGCGGCGCCGTAGTCGACACCTGGATGCGGTCGACGGATTTTCAACACAGGATGCATACGGCTGCGCGAGAAGCGTGAAGTAATTCGAGTGATCCTAACCGGCGAGAGCTTGAACGCGCGCTTGAGCGATCGCTTCTGCTCATCGTAGTACACGTTGCGCCCTCGTTCGTTGGTAAGTACGTACGCGCAGCGTTCCCTCTTGTTGACTTCCACCTTCGCGGCGAGGACACGCCCAAAGCGAACATCACCCTGAGCCGATGTCAGCCGCTCATA
>CAYTDU010000585.1:0-4021 GCA_964436395.1 uncultured Gemmatimonadaceae bacterium
AGACTCGCGACCGTGTGGCGGACAAATCGGTCGGTTTGATACTCACTGGAGAAAGGCGTGAGGCACTCCGCAACCGCGTTGAGGATTGGGTAGCAGAAGCTGCTGCGAGCCCCGAATTGGACCGTATCGTCGGCGAGTGGATGGATCGACAGCTGGTGAGTTTGGCTGCCGACTCGACTCCACTGTTGGAAAGGCTGCCGCCGACGCTCGTGACTGCCGTCGAGAAGGAGATCCAGGACTATTTGCCGTTGGCAATCGACCGGATGGCCAATGTATTGCGCAATCCTGAGGCTCGTGGTCGCATCCAGAAAGCTCTTCACGATCTGTTCGAGAGGTTCGTTCGAGACCTCATGTTGCACGAGAGGATAGTAGCCCGCCTAGTCGTTACTGAGCGAACTATCACCAAGGTGCTCGACAACTTCGAACGCGAAGGCGCCGACCAACTCGGTAAGCTGCTGGATCAACCCGAGATGCGCGCCCAGGTTGCAAAAAGCGTCAACGATGCAGTTGTGAGCTTCCTGCGGAAGCCGATGTCGGACCACATGGAGCGCCTTGGTGCCGAGCGTATCGACGGCGTGAAGAAAACAGCTGCCGCTTACGTCGCGACCATAGTCAGGGATCCCGCTACCCGCCGTTACGGCATTGACAAACTCGATCAAGCGCTGCAGTCCGCGGAAGGACGGACCTGGGGCGATTTGCTCAAGTACGTCCCTCCCGAACAGGCCGCCGATTGGGTAGCCGAGGCCATGCGCGATCCGAAGATGCGAGAGTGGATCACGGAGGGGGTGAGGACCGTCCTGACTGCGCTGATAAACCGGCGGATCGGACGGCCGTCATCGCTACTCCCTAACGGCGGATCCGATAGAATTGCCGATGGGCTAGCACCGGTCTTGTGGGATTGGACGCAACGCCAGGTTCCAATCGTTTTGGAGACGATCGACGTCCAGAAGATGGTCGAGGAAAAGGTGCTGAGCTTCTCCCTGGTACGGATAGAAGAGATCGTGAGAACCACAACCCAGAGGGAGCTAGACGTGATTGTCAGGCTTGGCTGGGTACTCGGTGCTATCGTCGGTACAGTAGCCTACGTCGTTTCCCTCATCCTCCCGTGACCCGTGAGGGTGCGCTGTCTAGCCGCGGATTAACACGGATGGACGCGGAAAACAACTGAAATCGGTTGGGTTGTGTGGGTAACCAGCAATCGTGTGGGGACGTGTGGGTTCCGCGTTCTTCCGCGTTCTTCAGCGGCAAATATCCCTACAGGTCAGTTCAACATGACTCGCGGTAGGTCCTGAGCACGCTCCCATCCTTCCGGGTAGAACGCGTACAGTACCGCTGGGCGGCCTCCAACCTCTAGCTGCTCTGCAGTGCGCGAGTGCTCATCAGTTTGTCGGCTGCCCACATCTCTCGAGACTATCGCGAAGAACCGATCGGCTGCTGGTTGGTCGTCCCATACGGTCCACCAGACAAGAGCATAGTCGCCACCCGTTTCGAAAACGGCGTATCGGTCGCCGGCCCAGCCCGTGGCGCCACTAACACCAATCGGATCGTTGCCGGTCCATTCGGCCAGCAGGAGCTGAGTCTCGAATTGGCCCAAGTCATCGGTATATACGGCGACTTCGGACTCGACAAAACTGAGGGCCACCGGCCAATCGCCGGCTCGGTATTGCTCGGGTCGAAGAATGTGTTCCGTTGACGCCGGAAGCCGAGAACCGAACGGCACGGTGTCGGGATAAGCCCGTGAGAACCAGCGGACGAAGTCGGCACCCGCAAGGTACGGGAATATCAGCCCTTCCTTGATGATTCGCGGTGCGGCCGCGAATACGGGCATCCGTTGTTGCTGTTCGCTCATCATCTGCCTCACGCCGACATCGGTCCAGAGGTTGCCGAAGGCATCGGCATCCTGACCCGGCATTACCGCCAGCATCGATCCAAGCGTCGCCTGCCCTTCCAGTATCGCCTGGGCCGCCAGCACTCTGTCGTTTTGGTTTCTTACGGACAGGATTGAATCGAGAGACATGTACTGGTCCTGTAGCGCATGGACCAACTCATGTGCGATCGTCAACCTCGCAATGGTTGGATCGGCATCATCCACCACGTAGAGAGTGGAAGAATCCGGTTCGTAGTATCCAACGACTTGCTCTGCATATAGCTCCGAGAGTAGCGCAGCGAGATCGAGGGTGTCCGGTATCAACCCGAACAGACGATATGCCACCGTCAGCCGCTCGATCTCTTCAGGTGGTAACTCCTCTGCGATCTTCGCATCTACGTACGAACGCATCTGCTCGCGAGATCGTATAGCAACCGCTGGTGTCGTCACAAACGGGAGTCCGACGGCACGTTCGACTTCAGGGAGCACGCTTTCCACTGCCGCCCGCACGTCGTCTTCGGATTGTGCAATGCTGTCTTCGCCGCATCCCGCTAACAACAAGCTGAGCGGCAGGATGGCCAATATTCGTGCTTTATTCTCTTTCATAGGTAAGAACTTAGCGGATCTCGTGTGAACGGCGTAGCGGGGGCGGGCATGCGCGGCACTTGCACCAGGGATGCATGTGGTGAGGGGCGGGAGGGACGGGAGGCGGGAGAGGATGGCGCGGTCCAGAGGCGGCATTGTAAAAGTTGTGCACGCGGCTTAGCGGTTCGGCACCTCCCTCCGCGCACCCTACGTTCGCGATACTCGTCGCTTACGCCGCCGGGAATCGCGAACACCGGGCAGCGCTGCGTGAGGTACCGAACCGCTAAGCAGGGAGAGGGAACAGAAAGGGGGCGCCTTGCCGGTTCCCCGGCGTCGACGCCCCGTTTGGCCTTCCAGTATGGGACTCTGCGGCTAACGACCACGCAGTAGACTTATCGACCCGTTCACCGTCGTTAGGTAAATCCGCTCACCTCCGCCGCCAATCGAGCCACTCAGGCGCCGGTGCGAAAACCGCCCCTGCACCGTCAACGGAAAATCCGTGTCTATGGCGCCGTTCACGGTGCTGGCCGTTACGTCAGCAGCTATCCCATCTGGCAATTCAACCGTGATGCTCCCGTTAACCGTCTCGAACTCTAACATTCCGTCCCAGTTTGGATTGCCTATTACCGCATCGATGTCACCGTTCACAGTGTTCGCTTCGGCATAACCGGACGTGGAAACGTCGATGCCGCCGTTGACTGTGCGGACATCCACGTTGCCCGAGAGCGAGTTGACATCAATTCCGCCGTTGACTGTGTGCCCCGTGAAATCCACTCCTGCCGGCACGTGCACAGTGAAGTCCACTTCGACATCGATGTTGTTGGTGCTGTTCCTCGTACGACCGTTGGGCATACATTCGTTGTCGCGACGCGCTCGTCGGGGTGTCGGATACAGAGCGCAGATCGTCACACCACCGGAGTGCTCGACCACCTCGAATGTGATATCTTCTGCGTAACCACGACGATGCTCGCGGATCTCCGCTGTCACCTCAACCTCATTTCCACGCGCCGCCACGGCCCTGATGTCGCCCAGTACCCCCTCGATCTCGACGACATCGCCACTTTGCACTCGACCGCTCCAATCGAAATCTTGGGCATTGAGTTTGGCTGCCGTGGTCGCCAACAATGCCATCAACGCGACACCAGCTAGCTTCTTCATTGTTTACTCTCCCAGTCGATGCGTAAGTCCGTCAGCGACGCCTGCCGGCGCCACGTCGAATTAGTTCTATGTCACCCGAAAATGAGCGCAGTTCCACTCGCGCGCTTCCTCCTCCAAGGGTGAAGCTGAACGGTCTGCCCCGCGCGCGCGTTCCCGTGACTGTTACGGGGAAGGCGGTGTCCAAGTTTCCTGAAAACGTCGCTACACTGAATGTCGCGTTCACACCATCCTGCATCGCGACCACCACATCGCCCGAGTGTGTATTCAGCGAATAGCGCCCACCGTCCATGATGTTTCCATCGTAGTAGACGCCACCACTAGTCGTCTCGGCACGTACATCTGACGACTCGATGCCCTCCAGGGTTATGCGACCGTTGACCGACTGAGCATTGATGTCGCCGGTAGCATCCG
>CAYTDU010000586.1:0-4019 GCA_964436395.1 uncultured Gemmatimonadaceae bacterium
GGTTGAGTTCGAGCGACCGACGATCGGCGCAATCTCTCGACTGGCACGGAAGGCCAAACACCGGCAGTGAGCAATGAGCAACGACGAGCGTTCAACTGACTTTGGAGCTGCAAACGTCGCCTACGTAGAGGCTCTGTTTGCCGATTTCCGCAAGGACCCCAATTCGGTCTCTGCCGAGTGGCAGGACCGGTTTTTGGAGGAAGCACGCGTTTCGGGTGTGTCGCGCGAGATGGGGGTCGGACCATCCTTTCGACCGACTAGCCTCTTCAACCCGCCAAACGCAACTTGCAGGGGAGGTGCCTGCGCTGTCTGGGAAATTTCGGCGCTGCAGGGACGCGTCGACAGACTAGTCCACGCATACCGGGTGCGTGGCCATATGGTGGCCCGGATCGATCCACTGGAACGCGAGCGCTGGCGCCCACCCGAACTCGACCCCTCTTACCATGGGCTAGGTGCCTCCGAACTCGAGCGCGTCTTTGCAGAGAATACGGTGTCGGGAGTCGACCGCGCACTTTCTCTACAGGCCATCTTGGATGTACTCACGGAGACCTACTGCCGCTCCATCGGTGTTCAGTTCATGCACATCTCCGATCCAGGTGTGCGCAACTGGCTCCAGTTGCGTATGGAGGGAACTAGAAACCGACTCAAATTGACGCGCGATGAGCAAATCGAGATCCTCACGGAGTTGACCGACGCGGTCATCTTCGAGGAGTTCATCCAGAAAAAGTACGTTGGCGCCAAGCGGTTCTCGCTGGAGGGTGGAGAGAGCCTGCTGCCACTGCTCACCTTGGTAATCGAAAAGGCCGGCGAGCAACAACTCGACGAGCTCGTACTCGGAATGGCACATCGGGGCCGCCTGAACGTACTCGCCAACGTCATCGGCAAGAGCCCGCACGCCATCTTCCGCGAGTTCGAAGATGTGGAGGGCGAGATCCCCGCCGGTAGTGGTGACGTGAAATACCACCTCGGCTACACTTCACGGCGCTCAACTCGGTCGGGCCATATGGTGCTCGTATCTCTCTGCTACAATCCCAGTCACCTCGAGTTCGTAAATCCTGTGGTCGAAGGACGCCTCCGCGCGAAGCAGGACCGCGTCGGCGATTCCAAAGGCGAGAGAGGCATGGCAGTACTGATTCACGGCGACGCGGCCATGTCCGGGCAGGGTATAGTCCAAGAGACGCTCAACATGAGCCAACTGCCCGGGTATTCGACCGGCGGTACTCTGCACGTGGTGATCAACAACCAGATCGGCTTCACTACCTCCCCTGCGGAGAGTCGCTCCAGCGCATACGCCACCGGCGTTGCCCAGATGCTTCAGATCCCAATCTTTCATGTGAACGGCGAAGACCCGGAGGCCGTGGCCCAGGTAGTGCGTTTGGCGATGGATTTCCGCAAGACATTCCGCCGCGACGTCGTGATCGACATGTATTGCTACCGCAAGTACGGGCACAACGAAGCTGACGAGCCAGCCTTCACGCATCCATCGATGTACGACGCCATACGCAAGCGAAAATCGGTGCGACAGAGCTACTTACAGCACCTGCTCGTGATGGGTGGCGTCTCGGCGGAAGAGGCGGAAGAGATTTCCATACAACGGCGTGAGCGCCTCGAGGCCGATCTTACCAAGGCTCGCAGCAAGAAGTACGTCCATCGTGTCGACGTGCAGAGCGGCGGATGGCGAGACATCAACACCGAGTGCGACAAGACCGGAGACACGAGAAGTACCCCAGTTGATGTGGAACAACTGCGCAGGATTTTGAGCGGCCTTGCTGACGTACCGGACGGTTTCGAACCACACCCAAAGCTAGTCCGGGTGCTCGATAGCAGGCGCGCGATGGTTGAGGGCGAAGCACCTCTGGACTGGGCCGCTGCCGAGGCTCTGGCGTTCGGGACTCTCGTGGAGGGAGGTCACCCCATCCGCTTCACCGGCCAGGACAGTCCACGTGGCACCTTCTCCCACCGTCACGCAGTGCTGCACGACAGACGTGACGGAACACCCTATTGCGGGTTACAGCATGTCTCAGAAGATCAAGCGCGGTTCGAGATATACAACTCGCCGCTGTCAGAGGCAGGTGTGTTGGGATTCGAATACGGTTACAGCAATGAGCTACCCGAGGGTCTTGTCGTTTGGGAGGCTCAATTTGGGGATTTTGTAAACGGAGCGCAGGTAATCATTGACCAGTTCCTGTCGAGCGGTGAGGATAAGTGGAGACAGCGAAGCGGGCTCGTTCTGCTACTGCCGCACGGATTCGAGGGGCAGGGACCGGAGCACAGCAGCGCGAGACCAGAACGTTTCTTGCAACTGTGCGCTGAAGAGAACATGCAAGTAGTGATACCGACTACGCCGAAGCAGTATTTTCACCTGCTTCGTTGTCAAGTATTGCGGCCTTGGCGCAAACCTTTGGTAGTAATGACGCCCAAGAGCCTACTGCGCCACCCGAAAGCGATTTCCAGTATGGAGGAGATCGCGACCGGACGTTTTGAACGCATCATCGCTGACGAGAATCACGCCGATCGGGTTTCGCGAATTCTGCTCTGTTCCGGCAAGGTCTACTACGATCTACTCGAATATCGTGAGGAACACGAGCGCGCAGACGTCGCAATACTCCGGCTGGAGCAGCTTTACCCCTTGGCACATGACGAGGTGCTCGGTGCCATATCCAACTACTCCAGCGATACTCCTCTGGTGTGGGTACAGGAAGAGCCGGAGAACATGGGTGGCTGGGGTTACATGCTACGGGTTATGGGCAGGGACCTTTCCAGCGGTAGGAGCTTCACAGTCGTCTCTCGTGCGGAGTCGGCTAGTCCAGCCACCGGATCAGCCACAATGCACCGCAAAGAGCAGGCCGAGCTCGTCGCCAGGGCATTTGAAGAAGTGATCAACAAAACGGACCTCGCCGACGGGGCGAAAGGAGAAAGAAAGTGAGCATGGTTGACGTGACGGTTCCCGCAGTCGGAGAATCCATCACTGAGGTCGTCGTCAGCAACTGGCTCGTGCCCGTCGGTGGCGCGGTCAGCCAGGACGACACCATCGCAACGCTGGAGACCGACAAGGTGTCGGTCGATCTCCCCGCGCCTGAGACCGGTGCCCTCAAAGAGGTCCTCGTCGCCGAGGGTGAGACGGCGGCCGTAGGCGCCGTGTTGGCCCGTATCGAGGTTGGAGCAGCCGGTCAGGCAGCCAAGCCCGTTGAGGCGCCGACAGGAAACGAACGCAAGGACGATCGGCCTTCACCTCCAGAAAAACAGACCGATGCGGACGTACGTGTAATGCCGGCCGCTGCACGACTCCTGGAAGAGCATGGACTCTCTGCAGAGGATGTTCCAGCCGGCGGGCCCGGAGGTAGGCTGCTCAAGGAAGACGTTCAACAACACATCGATGCCGCAAGGACCGTGAAGGCCACGGAACCAACGGCGGGAACTGCCGGTTCGCCTGTACCTGCGTCCTCTCCTGCTGCGCCTCCCCAGCTGCCCCTGGATTCTGCACAGATGCGACACGAAGAGGTCGTCCCCATGACGCCGCTGCGCAGGCGCGTGGCGGAGCGACTGGTTGAGTCTCAGCAGAATGCGGCCCTGCTCACGACATTCAATGAGATCGATATGAGCGAGGTGATACAACTGCGCAAGCAGCACCAGGAGCAGTTCCTCGCAACTTATGGCGTGAAGGTGGGCTTCATGTCCTTCTTCGTTAAGGCCGCGATAGATGCGTTGAAGGCAATACCGGGTATGAATGCCGAGATCCGCGAACAATCGATCGTGTACAAGAACTACTACGACATCGGAATAGCGGTTGGAGGCGGCCGCGGTCTGGTGGTTCCGGTGATCCGCAGCGCCGAACGGCTGAGTTTCGCTCAAGTTGAGACAACAATAGCAGACTTTGCCAAGAGGGCTGAAGAGAATCGTATCGAGCTCAGCGAACTCCAGGGCGGCACTTTCACAATCAGCAACGGTGGGGTTTTCGGATCCTTGTTGTCCACTCCGATAGTAAACCCGCCGCAGAGCGGCGTGCTTGGCCTGCATAC
>CAYTDU010000587.1:0-4019 GCA_964436395.1 uncultured Gemmatimonadaceae bacterium
GATTCCGGTGCTGTTGATTCACGGGTTGTGGTCGAGCCCGATGACCTGGATGGAGGTGTTCAACGACCTGCGGAGCACACCGGAGATCCGCGAGCACTACCAGTTCTGGTTCTACCTCTATCCGACCGGCCAGCCGTTCTGGATCAGCGCGGCCCAGTTGCGTCGCGACCTGGCCGGGGCCCGCCGTGTGCTGGACCCAAATGGAGAGGAGCCGGCTTTAGACCAGATGGTGTTGATTGGTCACAGCATGGGCGGTCTGATCTCCCGGCTGCAAACGATTCATAGCAGCAACGACTATTGGAACATCGTCAGCAAGCAGCCCTTCCATCTCGTCAAAGCAAAACCCGAGGTCCGCGAGCGAATTAGAAGCTGTTTCTTCTTCGAGCCTAACCCGTCGGTACGTCGTGTGATCACCGTCGGCACGCCGCATCGGGGCAGCAAGGTTTCCAACAATGTGACACAGTGGATCACCAGCAAGCTGATCACTCTGCCCAAAATGATCGCCCGCAGCCAACAGCGATTGTTCCAGGACAATAAGAGCTTGTTCCACGATACCCGGCTGTTGGAGATCGAGACCGGCGTCGATTCTCTGGCTCCCGATTCACCCATCTTCCCCGTGATGCTAGCCAGTCGACGGCCGCCGTGGGTGAAGTATCACAACATCGTGGGGTTGGTTCCCGAGCAAGGGCTGTTTGGCTCGCTGGCGGCCGGCACCGACGGGGTCGTTTCGTTCGAGAGCGCACACATGGGCGACGTCGAATCGGAGTTGGTGGTACCGGCGGATCATGTTTCAGTGCACAGCCATCCGCGGGCGGTTCTGGAAGTGCGGCGGATTTTGCTGGAGCACCTTGCCGAGCTCCGCTCCTTCCCCGGCACAGTCCCACCACGGATGCGGACGGCCCAACCGCCGCCCGAACATCGACCCGCCTCACCGACATCAGATGTCTTTTGAATAGCGCCGGGCGATTTCGTCGCGGAGCTTGGCAGCCAACTCGTACTGTTCGGATGCTACCGCGTCAGCCAGTTGTTCGGCCAGTGTACGTCCCACGTCGTAATGCCGACGGACCCATTTCGTCAGCTCTGTTAGTTGGGCAACCATTGCGTCTTGGTCGAAGCGTTCTCCGGCTTCACACGCCTCAAACACCTTGAGCAGTTGGGCCAACCCGCGGCCAAGCTCCTCGATGGCCCTCTCCGGCCCCGATGCTTCTAACTCCGCCAGCGCAGCCGCCTGTATACGATGGAAGAGAACAAATGGACGGTACTGTTCATGGGAGGCGGTCCACAATTCGTTCTTCGGGTGTGTAGCAACGAAGTCCATCAGTGCCAGAGTATGATCCGCATCCGCAACCGCCTGGGGGAATGCCCGCAACGCCAGCCAGCAAATTCGCCGATGGTAGAATTGCATGAACTCGCAATCCACCTCCAGGTATTGCTGTTCGGAAAGCTCAAACCCGTCGCTGGTCCGGAAACCCTGTTGAATTAGGTAGTCAAGGTACGTTTCTGATCCCCCCGGCATTTTCCCATCAGGCCGGTTGCGGGTTTCCATTTGCAGCAGGCCCATTTCGATTCGCATCTGTAACACTTCGTGGCCGTCGTCGGCGCGGATCAAGCGAGCAATTACCTTTCCAGGCTCGAACGGCCACTCGCGCAGAATGTCATCGATGTCAAAGTGCTGTGACATGAATGATTTTGTTCATCTCAAGGAAACGGGAAGCCATGCCGGGGTCAACCCACATCACGGGCTGTTGTTGGCCGCGGTTGAGGGCAACGAAGAGCCCACACTGCATTATAGCGAGCCGACAAGGGTAAGGACCACAAAGAATGCTAACGAGAAGCGAACAGTGCCAATCTGCCGGTGTGGCCCAGGGTATATCTGGCGAAGACTACAACTGGTTCCCTTTCAGCAGCGGCTCAGCCATCCGATACGTCGCGGCGGCGCTGCTTTTTCTGCGAGTGTTTCCGTTTCTGATCGAGGCGGCGTCGAACGGACGCTCGCGTTGGCTTGGTCGCCCTCCGCACCCTCGGAGCAACAGCCACTTCCTCCAGCATCTTGCGGAGTTTTTCCAGACAATCGGCCACGTTGCGCCCGGCATCGCGGAACCGCTGGCTGGTAATCAGCAAATCACCTTGCGATGTTATCCGTCGGTGATATCTCACCAGCAATCGCTTGCGTACAGCTTCAGGCAAGCTCGGGCTCCGCACAACCGACCAGCGGAGCAATGCTTTGCTGTTGAGCTTATTGACGTTTTGCCCGCCGGGTCCGCTACTGCGAGCAAACGTGAACCTGAACTCCCGCAACGGGATCTGCAATCGTGGATTGACAACCAGCATTTTGCCAGACTACCCGCTGCCCACCAATTCCTCAAACGCCTGTTTGGCGTGCTCCAACAGCGCGTGGTAGTCGGAAGTCTCAATTTCTTCGCCCAAAAGCTCGACGTCGTAGTATCCATCGTAGCCTGCGGCCGAGAGAGCGGCGACGATCTCTTTGAGCGGAATGATGCCTTCGCCGAGCCGACAGCGGTTCTGTTCGCCATCGGGCGGTTGCCGGGCATCACCCAACTGGACAATTGCCACGTAGGGAGCGATCTCGGCAATACGGTTGACGATACTGGCCTCCTGTCCGAGATGATATGTGTCGAAGACGATCTTCACTTGAGGGCTGCCGACCGCCTCTAGCAAAGCCAACACATCATCAATCGTGGTGAGAAAAGTCCAGTTGGTGGCGCAGCCTGGGTGCATTGGTTCCACCGCCAGTTCGACCGCGAGTTCGGCGGCCAAGGGGGCCAGTCTGACCAGCGCATCCTTGATTAGGCGTCGAGCGTGATTGTAGGTATGGCCGGCTCGAGCACCGCTGTAGACGACCAGACTGCGAGCCCCTAAAGCCTGAGCCGTTTCCAGCGCATCTTTTGCATCTTCGATGCTTTCCCGGAATGAGCGGCCGTCGCTTCCCGTAAACCCACCGGCCCAGAGCAAATGGGAGGCTCGCAACCCACTCTCTCGCAACAGTTCGATCCCCTTGGCCTCCCCGCAGTCGGATAGTTTTTGCCGCCATACACCCATCGCGGGGATCCCGGCGTCGACATAGTTAGTCACGTCTTCTTCGAACGACCACCGAAACGTGGTAGTCTCATTCATCGACAAGTGAGCCATCCGTGTTCGCTCCCTGGTAAGCCCGAAGCAACCCTACAAAAGAACGGGTTCGTCGTGCCTTGCTCAGTCCCTTAAAAGCGTAGTATGTAGGATTGTCGCTGCTTTGTAAAGCGCACCCTATTGTTCATCCTTGATGCAATCTCTGAGTTGCCGGGGTGCTACGCACTACTCCGCCTAAACGTCCCAAAGACTCACGAGTAATTTTCCCACTCGTTACCAACCCAGTGACCGTCGCCGGTTTTCGGTCGATTGGCTGGCGCTACCGTTAGAAGTACCGGCTTCGTCGGGGAACGTTGAGGTGGGAGGACACAGGAAGATCGAGGAGTTGAAATATGTATGTGGCCTTCCAGCCCGCATGATCGAGGGATCGAACTGAAATTTCGGTTCGGATGGTCTGACCAGAGTGGGAAGCCGTAGGGTGCTCTGTATACTACGGGTCAGCGGCTTGGGCTTAATGCTGTTCTGTAGAATGGTGTCTTGTTCGATCACATGCTTTGGCGTCCATTGTGGACGGATGTAATCCTTCCTTATGATGGGCTTGGTTATCGGGGTAAATTGCATGTGGTAAGGCAAGATGTTGTTGTCCGGAAACCGTGGCTTCATCAGCGATGGTTTAGAGGGTTGAATCGGCTTCTGAAGCGGGGCAATGTGCATCTGTTTTGGGAGGATTGTGCTGCTGGGAATCTCGCCGGGATCGATGTCGCTGAACGGGATCCCCGCGCAACACGGAGATGCTGCGATGCCGGCGAGTGCCGACATGATCGGAAAATGGCATATGATGTGCAAAATTCGGGCTACCATAACGTTCCGTATTGACCTTGACGCCACGGCGAGACGCTCCTAGTTTACTCTACGCTTCGTTACGGGGT
>CAYTDU010000588.1:0-4011 GCA_964436395.1 uncultured Gemmatimonadaceae bacterium
CGAGGAGTCGGGTCTGGAAGTGAAGGTCTTCGCGTCCGGGAAGAAAGAGCGATCCGCTTCACTTCATCCCAGCATCTCACAGAGCCTTCTGCAGGAATCACTCGAGATACATCCCGTATATCCAAACTCGCTCGCCCACCGTATGAGTGTGATGGTTGCTGGGTCCGCAGGCGGAGGTGTTCAGTCGGCAGCCGAGTGGTTTGCAAGAGCCGCCATGTCATCCGGGCTCGACGTGACCTTGCGTGGGGCCTATCCGGTGACTGTTGGTGTGGGTTTCTCAGCAGCGCAGATCAACATTTCCCCGGAACCGATACTGTACACCGGATCTTCAGCGCCTGACGTCTTGATCGTCACATCGGCGGATGGAGCAGACTACGCGCGACCGTTCGCCGCGAAGATGGCTGACGGCCTAATCTTATTGGATGAAGGTCTTGAATCTCTTTCGACTGGTGCAGAGGAACTGAGAGTCCCGATGAGCGCCAGAATAGGGAGTCGAGATGCATCTGTGTACGGTCTGCTCTGGTACCTCAACCATGCAAGGCTGTTTCCGATCGAGGCGATGATGGATGTGCTGACCGTGGGTGCCCGATCACGCAGGGTTAAGATCGAAAAGTTGCTACAGTTCTGATATGCGCGGCGGTCTACGCATAGCTTGTCCTTGAAGGTAGTTTTGTGTTTGCCGAATGATGTGCGTTGCTTGTAGTAGCTAAGGTTGTTCCCACTCCACGTAGCCGTGTTTCCCACCGCCGCGCGGTAACATCCACATAACAGCCAGGCCATCTAGTTACTTTTTGTCGGGGGGCGCACCGATGCGCGTGACTGCTGCGCGTGCTGGTGCCGGACGGACACGGCATGTCTGTCGCGGTGAACCTGATTTGTGAAAGGATCTCATGTTCAAACGTGTATTGATTGCCAATAGAGGAGAGGTAGCCGCTCGAATCATCAAAGCCGCAAAGAAGCTGGACGTTGAGACTGTGGCCGTATTCTCGGCGGCAGACGCCGAGTCTCACTACCTGGAGGACGTGGACGTGCGCGTCCAGATCGGCGGTGCTCAGAGCAAGGATAGTTACCTCAACATGCGTGCAATACTGCAGACGGCGCTGCAGTATGACTGTCAAGCCGTCCATCCTGGATGGGGATTCCTGGCAGAGAATGCCTTGTTCGCACGACTCTGCGAACAACAGAAGACAACGTTTATCGGCCCGCCTGCAGATGTCATTGCACTCATGGGCGACAAGGCTCGCGCGAAAGAAACCATGAAGGCGGCTGGATTGCCGCTGATCCCCGGTTCGGATGGCGTTGTTTCAGACATCGACGAAGCGCGCGAGGTGGGCAACCAGATCGGATATCCGATACTGCTGAAAGCTCGCTCGGGCGGTGGCGGCAAGGGCATGCGTGTCTGCCGGGAAGACAAGCACCTGGTTGCGATGTATGAAGAGGCATCCATTGAAGCCGAAAAGGGATTTGGAGACCGCGGTCTCTACATCGAGAAGTTCCTCGAAAAGGGACGGCACATCGAATTCCAGATACTGGCCGATCACTTCGGTACCGCAGTGCACCTGGGTGAGCGTGAATGCTCGGTCCAACGAAATCATCAGAAGTTGATCGAAGAGGCGCCATCACCTGCTTTGCCCCCTGAAACACGCTACCAAATGGGAGAGAAGGTCGCGCGCGCTGCCTCCCTGGCTGGTTACGTGAACGCTGGGACTGTCGAGTTTCTGATGGACGATGAGGGCAACCTTTACTTCATGGAGATGAACACGCGTCTCCAAGTCGAACACCCTGTCACGGAAGAGATCACTGGAATCGACATAATGGAGCACCAGTTCAAGATCGCCGCTAACGAACCGATCGCGCTTCGGCAGGAGAGCATTTTCTTCACTGGGCATGCGATTGAGTGCCGAATCAACGCCGAAGACCCGTTCGCCGACTTCAAGGGCTCTCCGGGCGAGATCACTCGCTTCGACCCACCAGAAACTTCGAACGGACAGATCCGAGTAGACACACATATCCAACAAGGTGCAACGATTCCACCTTTCTACGATTCGATGATCTGCAAGCTCATTGCGCGCGGCAAGGATCGAGTGGATGCCATCGATGTCCAACTCGCTGCGCTGAAGAACTTTACCATTGAAGGAGTCAAGACGACGATACCAGCCCACCTGGCACTCTTGGACTCCGATGAGTTCCGCTCAGGTGAGTATGACACCGGGACAGTGCCCCGTGTGCTCATGGGTCTCAAAGAGGAAGGGGAAGACTAATGGCCAAGGTCATCCTCGAAGACATCGGTGTTCCGGTCGAGAAGCTCCTCAACACATCTGAATACGACAAGAACCTCCAGGCCATGCGGAACCTCGAGAAGACGGTAGTCGAGCGACGGGAGGAGGTTGCTGCTGGTTGGGGGCCGAAGTACGTGGACCGCGTACACAAGAAGGGAAAATTGACCACCTGGGAGCGGATCGATCTACTGAAGGATCTCGGCTCGAAAGTCTTCCCAGTTGGGACGTTCGTGAACTATGGTATCGAGTTCGGAGATCCGCCGCGCACATCGCCGGGTGCCGGTGTGATCACTGCCTTCGTCAAAGTCTGCGGCAAGCATACCGTTGTCATAGCGAACGACAACACGGTTGCATCGGGCTCCTGGTGGCCTCAGACGCCGGAGAAGATCATAAGGGCCCAGGAGATCGCTCTGCGCCTCAAGGTCCCGGTGATCTATTTGATCGACTGTTCCGGCCTGAACCTCCCTGAACAGGCAAACACGTTTCCTGGCAAATACGGCGCGGGGAAGATATTCAAGATGAACTCCCTGCTCTCAGCGGAGCACGTACCCCAGGTGGCCGGGGTATTCGGCGACTGTATTGCCGGCGGCGGCTACATGCCGATCATCAGCGACAAGGTGGTCATGACCGAGAATGCATACATGGTCATCGCTGGTGCGGCGCTCGTTAAGGGTGGCAAGTCTCAAACGATAACGTCACTCGATATCGGGGGCCCGGACATCCACGTTCACCTCTCAAATTGTGCGGACATGCGGGCGCCTGACGATCCCACGGCTCTGGCGATGATTCGCCGAGAAATCGAGTCGCTGCCGACTTCGGCCATCGAATATTACCGCTTCAACACTAGCCCGGTAGAGCCACGATTCTCGCCACAGGAACTGGCTGGTTTGATGCCGGTTGACTACCGGATGGCATACGACATGCGCCAAATAATCTCGCGCATGGTCGACGCATCTCTCTTTTGGGAGCTGCTCCCCGAAGTCGGCCAGGAAATGATTGTCGGCGTGGGCAGAGTCTCCGGTTTGTACACCGGGTTCATCGCAAACAACCAATTCCTGACTGAACATCCGGAGGACCCAAACAAGTCTAGACCAGGAAGTCTGCTCTACCAACAGGGCATCGCAAAGATCTCGGCATTCTCGAGAGCATGCAACGCCGATGGCATCCCGATCGTCTGGCTGCAGGACATATCTGGTTTCGACATCGGCACCGAAGCAGAGAAGCACGGCCTGTTGGGGTACGGTTCGGACCTGCTGTACACCAACTCGACCAACACGACACCGATGATAACGATCCTGCTCAGGAAGGCGTCGGGGGCCGGATACTACGCAATGTCCGGGCATCCGTACGACCCGGTTCTACAGCTATCGACTCCGATCACGCGCTTGGCAGTCATGGAGGGACGCACCTTGGCCATTGGGGCGTACCGCACCAAGTTGGACTACAACTTCAATATCATCACCGATGATCCTGAAGAGCGAGCCAAGGTCGAGGCAGGGATGGCCGCAGTGGAGGCCAGAATCACCAAGGACATGGATCCGTTCCGGTCCGCTCGACAGCGCGACACAGATGAGATTGTTCTTATGGGAGAGCTGAGAGACTACCTAAAGACGATCGTCGAAATGAGTTATCAGAGTATCGGCTATCGACGTGTGAAAACACCGAGGATCTGGTCGTTACACGACATGGCCGCAATGTTCCGGAGGATATGAGGCATGTTCGACAATTCAAT
>CAYTDU010000589.1:0-4007 GCA_964436395.1 uncultured Gemmatimonadaceae bacterium
CTCGATGCTCGGGTCAGGTGATGTGGGGGGGACAGGAGTACGTCTTGGGTTGTTGCGAACAGTATCATATCTCGAGCCAGGGTGTTCAGGGTCTCCTGAACGCTCAGGAGGGCGTTTACAACCGATCCCTCGACCTTGCCGCGGCTAGTCTGGCACGACGAAGCATTCACCTGTAGGTGCTCGAACCCCAGCAGTTGCTGAACCAACTCCCGATCGATTGGAATGGTGGTCCCGAAACCGGCGGCGCTGCCAAGTGGTGAGTGATCGTTGAGGTCGAACGCTGTACGAGCCACTGAAGCATCAGTGAGGAATAGCTCGACGAATCCCCCAAGCCACACTCCTGCCGTCGTTGGCATGGCCGGACGGGTGTGACTGTAGCCACGCATTGGGGTACGCACGCCTGACGTTGCTCGGAGCAGGAGCCTCGACGCCACGGCATGGACGTCGCCTAACACGTCGAGCAAACGCCTTTTCGTGAAGAGCCGGATGGCAGTTAGAACCTGATCGTTGCGTGAGCGACCCGTGTGAATCTTCTTGCCGAGTTCACCGAGCATTTCCGTTAGGGCGGCCTCTATCGCGGTGTGGCAGTCTTCCTGCGATCGTGCAATTTCGATTCCCTCCGTCTGATGCATGTCGATGATCTTCAGCAGGGTTTGCTGGAGCTGTTGCAGCTCTTCGGCATTCAATATTCCAGCCTTCGCGAGTGCAGCAGCGTGGGCAATGCTTGCCCAGCAATCGTCCGCGAGGAAGAAACGATCGATTATGTGATCGTTGCCGACGGTGAAAGCCTCGACATCCTCGTCGTGGCCATCCGCATATCCACTCTTGTTCCAGAGCGTGCTGCCCATTTTCCCGTCATCCTCCACTCAATGTTTCTCTGGCTGCCGAGTTCGCGCTCGCTGGTTCACGATTGCCGCATGCGCCTTGAGCCTGATCGCACTAACATTTATGAACCCGAACGAATCGCGTTGATCGAAACCGCCTTCAATGTCCATACTCGAGAGATCTTGATCGTAGAGCGACGTGGGGCTGGTGCGAGCCAGCGGAGTCACATTCCCCTTGTAAAGCGACAGTGTTACAACGCCGTCAATCCATTCCTGGCTTTTCGCGACCGCGGCCATCAGAAACTCCATTTCTGGGCTAAACCAGAAGCCGTTGTACATCAGCTCCGCCATTTTGGGGCTCAGCATGTTTCTGAGACGCATAACTTCGCGGTCCATCGCTATCGCTTCGAGGTCCATATGGGCGGCTCGCAGAATGGTGCCTCCGGGTGTCTCGTACACGCCGCGCGACTTGATGCCCACAAAACGATTTTCGACCATGTCCACGCGGCCAACTGCGTTTGCGCCACCAACCTCGCACAAGTATGTGAATAACTCGAGGGGATCTGTCTTCTCAACAACATCTGACGGATCTGTGATGTTTCGAACCTTGATGGGAGTCCCGTCTTCGAAGTAGATCTCCAGCACCGTTTCCCGATCGGGAGCGGCTTGTGGCGAGACCGAATAGCTGTACACGTCCTCAGGACAGACAAAGCCGGGATCTTCGAGCATTCCGGCCTCGTGCGAGATGTGCATCAAGTTGGCGTCTTCCGAGTACGGCTTTTCGGCGCTCGCTTTGACCGGAATCCCGTGTTCTTCCGCATACTCGAGCAGGTCAGTACGGCCATTGAACCTCTCGAGAAAGGCAGGGTCCTTCCACGGTGAGATGACCTTTATCTCGGGATCGAGCGCGTAGTACGACAGCTCGAATCGGACCTGGTCGTTGCCCTTCCCCGTTGCTCCGTGTGCGACGAACTTGGCGCCCTCTTTGCGTGCGATTTCGATCTGCGCCTTGGATAGCAATGGTCTCGCCAGCGAAGTACCCAGCAGGTAACGACCCTCGTAGATCACGTTAGCCTTAATTGCGGGAAAGACATAGTCGGTGACGAATTCGTGTTTGAGGTCCTCGACGTAGACTTTGGTGGCACCCACAGCGAGAGCGGTGGCTCTTATATTCTCAAAATCGTCCCGTTGGCCAACGTCGCCTACAAAGCAGATGACTTCGTGCCCCTGCTCGATGAGCCACTTGAGGATGACCGAGGTGTCCAGCCCGCCGGAGTACGCCAGCACGACTTTGCTTGTTTCGGCCATCAGCTAATCCTCTTCAGTTTCGTCTTCATTGGCCTTATCGCTCTGCGATAGCTCGTACAACACACCTTCTCCGCGGCCGAGTTCGTTGCCATCAGAGTCGGAGAGCATGGCGTCCGCGAGGAAGTGTTTACCTGCCTTACCCACATAGCGTCCGCGCGCGACGAGGTCGCCCGATGCCTCCGCGTGCGTTAGCGTGAAAGAGAACTCAGATGTCAATACTGTTCCGCCGTCAAACAGCGAGCTGATCGCATACAAAGCTGAATCGCTCATTAGCTTGAAGCTCATTGCATCCGCAACCCTTCCTCCAGAATCGAGGGCACTCTTGGTTCGGGGCAACACGATGTCGGCTTCGCCCTCCGAAAGCCTAATCCCCACACCGCGCATTCCTTGTCCGGGACCGTCGAGAAATAGTTTCTCGAGTCGTCTCAGACGTTCCTCCATCTTCTTCTTGCCGTGTTTCTCGATAGCTGTCTGTATGGCACTCTTGAGGCTGTGCGGGGCAACTCGGCCGCACTGACCACGTCCTTCGGAATCGGGTGTGCACAACCGGAAACACCATGCCGTCCGATTACGAGTCAACGGACATCCCAGGTAAGTGTACTCCTTCAAGCCTTTTCTAGTGCGGATCTTCTTTTTCGTTTGTGGCATGTTCTTCCCGAGCTAACGGTTGTCAATAAACAGGTTCTGCAATCTTTGTAGAACCATACAACCTAGCTTATCCGGTTGCGCTCCGCACGTCGGAGACGGATCTTCGGACCCATGGAGATGGTGTTCCCTGTGTCCGGAGTCGAAGCGCCAATATGGCTTCCGCCATTGGTGACCTTGGTGCTGAGCTTCTTCACCTCCATGGCCGGCGTTTCCGGGGCGTTCTTGCTGTTGCCATTTCAAATGAGTGTGCTCGGTTTTGTCAGTCCTGGCGTGAGTCCCACGAACATGGTCTACAACGTCACCGGGATTCCAGGTGGGGCTTACAGTTATCTGAAGGAAGGGCGACTGGTATGGCCTTTAACGGTGGCAGTGGTGATCGGGACTGTGCCCGGCGTGCTCGTCGGGATACTCATACGACTCACATTGCTGTCAGATCCGGCTCCATTCAAGGCCTTCGCTGGATTGGTGCTCTTCTATATTGGGACACGTCTGTTCCGAGACTCGCTTTGTAAGCGTACAGAATCATCCCAACTGGATGCAGAGACCGGCAATTGGAAGACGGAGATGCTCGTCTTCAACCGACGCGAACTCGCGTTTCGGTTCAGAGGAAGGGATTACCGGTGCTCCACACCAGGCATCATTGCGCTCTCGCTGTTGGTTGGAGTGGTAGGAGGGGCCTATGGAATCGGTGGTGGAGCGTTGGTGGCGCCGATATTCGTCAGCTTTTATGGCCTTCCAGT
The DNA here is from genome assembly GCA_964436395.1 of uncultured Gemmatimonadaceae bacterium. Lineage (GTDB taxonomy): Bacteria > Gemmatimonadota > Gemmatimonadetes > Gemmatimonadales > GWC2-71-9 > JBDGYW01. Next base: position 3,521 of record CAYTDU010000589.1, read on the forward strand.
GCATGCCGTGGCAGGTGCGACACTGACGGGCACATTCGTTACCTCAGTGATTGGGGTCTTGGTCTACCAGGTGATTGATATGACACCGGCGGCCGCAGGGATTGCAGTCGGACCTGATTGGTTGTTGGGACTGCTCTTTGGGCTCGGAGGCCTCATTGGCATGTACTGGGGAGCTAAAATGCAAAAACGCTTCCCATCAAAGTGGTTGAAGCTCATGCTGGCGGCAATCGTACTCTTTGTGGCAACGAGATATGTTACTGCCTATTTCCTCGCTTAGTCGACCGCCGGCTTACGTGGATCTTGCCGCGGAACAACGCGGAACAACGCGGACAATGAGTCAGGGTAACGTGGAGTGAACACATTCCTGTTGTATTCCGCGTTTCTCAACGTAACTCCGCGGCTGTAAAAACTCGTCGCTCTTAATTCAAGCTCTCCACATCCACCCGAGTCGGAGTTGCATCGCCTGAGATGATTGGTACCGCCGCCC
>CAYTDU010000590.1:0-4002 GCA_964436395.1 uncultured Gemmatimonadaceae bacterium
GGTTGGATATAGCCGACACGGGAATCGGTATCAGTTCGGAACATCATGATCGCATATTTGAACGGTTCTACCGCGTAGACAAAGCCAGATCGAGAGAGCTCGGAGGTACCGGCCTCGGACTTTCGATAGTCAAACACATTTGCATAGCGCACGGTGGCACGGTGACGGTTGCGAGCGTCCCCGGTGCCGGTGCCACCTTTACCGTGAAGCTCCCTATCATGGACGAGTCGCCCGGCTCGGAAAATGTTACAAACCTTACTGACTCTTAATCTTCTCTTTACACACCACCACTAGAATCCCTGCGTCCTAGTAATCAGGCCGCGTTTCTGCCTTTCGGCCGGCTTGAAATCGGGTGCAACACGTTCTGAAAATGAAAGGATGCAGGATATGCGAAAGGGTATGTTAGCCGTAGCACTCGTCGCTGCCGTTGGTACAGCATGTGGTGGTGAACACAGTAGCGGCTCAGCACCGGCTACTGTTCGAGTTGACGGATCGAGTACAGTTTTTCCGATAACCGAAGCAGTGGCCGAGGAGTTTCAGAGAGTCAATCGTGACGTTCGAGTCACTGTAGGGATATCAGGAACGGGTGGCGGATTCAAAAAGTTCCAGGTGGGTGAGACTGACATCAACGATGCATCGCGCCCAATCAAGGACTCGGAGGCAGAGACCGCTGCAGCGAGTGGAATCGAGTTCATCGAACTGCCGGTTGCGTTCGACGGCATTTCCCTTGTCGTGAACCCCGAGAATACCTTCGTTGAACACCTGACTGTAGAAGAATTGAACGCTATTTGGCGGCCCGGTAGTACGGTTCAGACTTGGAGCGATGTTAGAGCGGGCTTCCCAGACAGACCGATCGCACTGTACGGCCCGGGAACCGATTCGGGCACCTTCGACTACTTCACCGATGCGATCAATGGGGATGAAGGTGCGTGCAGGGCAGATTTTACCGCCAGTGAAGACGACAACGTCCTGGTACAGGGTGTGGCCGGAGATCCCAATGCTCTTGCCTTCTTCGGTTACGCATATTACGCCGAGAACACTGAGCGCCTGAAAGTATTGGCGGTCGACCCGGGAGACGGTGCTGTGGCTCCGTCGGATCAGACCATCAACGACGGTACCTACCGACCGCTTTCACGTCCGATCTTCATCTATATCAGCACGGAAGCGGCGGATCGCCCCGAGATCCAGGCTTTTGTTCGGTTCTATTTGGAGAATGCACCAGATCTCGTGTCCGAGGTTGGATACGTGCCGCTGCCGGACAACGTGTATCGTATGGCGCTCGAGCGGTTTGAGAATCGTGTGACCGGCTCGGTATTTGCCGGCGCTGAGCCTGGTGCAGCGATGGAAGAATTGATGGGTGGCTGACACCCCGGACGTTGGCAGGCGATGAGCTCTACGATTCTCGAATCGCCTCGAGCAATGGAGGGTGGAACGGCCGCCCCAGACCTCAGGCGAAAACGGATGCGAAGCTGGCGCGAGGAGAGCATCAAAGCGGTGCTCTTCCTCTGCGCGCTCCTTTCAGTAGCGGTTACGATAGCGATCATCGTCGTGCTCGTGAAGGAGGCCCTGACGTTTCTTCAGAGCGTCAATGTCTGGGGTTTCCTCTTCGGCACACGCTGGACGCCCTTGCTGGAGCCACGATCGTTTGGCGTGCTGCCGTTGCTCGGAGGGACGTTCCTCATAGTGTTGGGGTCTGCGCTCATAGGGATCCCGATCGGGCTCGCAAGTGCGGTGTATCTCAGCGAGTACGCCACAAATCGGGTGCGCGGCATCGTGAAGCCGATCCTCGAGATTCTGGCGGGGATACCCACTGTCGTGTACGGCTACTTCGCCCTGACATTCATCACGCCTCTTATCCGCATTGTGCTGCCGGGCACCAACATCTTCAATGCTGCGAGCGCTTCCATTGTGGTGGGGATCATGGTGTTGCCAATGGTTGCCTCGCTTTGTGACGACGCACTAAGAGCTGTACCTGATTCACTGAGGCAGGGAGCGTATGCGGTCGGGGCGACCCACTTGGAGGTGTCGACGCGGGTCGTGGTACCTGCCGCCCTCTCTGGCGTCATGGCATCGTTTGTCCTCGCGCTATCGAGAGCAGTCGGCGAGACGATGGCAGTCACCATCGCGGCAGGAGCAACACCCAAGCTGACGTTGAATCCGTTGGAGAGTATTCAGACAATGACGGCCTACATCGTCCAGGTCAGCCTGGGGGATACTCCCGTGGGCACTGTCGAGTATCAAACGATATTCGCTGTAGGGATGCTGCTCTTTGTCGTGACTCTGATTGCCAATATCGGAGCACACAGAATATTGCGGCGGTTCCGGGAAGTGTACGAATGATCGCATCCCTCGAGACGTCCAGTGAACTGCAACGTCGTAGGGCGAAGGCACGGTGGTTCAGGAGGCTGTGCCAGGTTTTGACGTGGCTATGTCTCGTTCTCCTCGCGCTGCTCCTCGTACACGCCACGCGGGAAGGATTGCCGTGGTTGAACGTTGGATTCTTGACCGAATTCCCATCGCGTTTCCCCGAGCGAGCTGGGATCAAGTCGGCGCTGGTCGGAACGCTGTGGTTGATCAGCTTGACAGCCCTCGTCTCTATTCCGTTTGGTGTTGCGGCCGCAGTGTATCTGGAGGAATACGCAGGCAAGAACCGACTCAACTCGCTGATTGAAGTGAGTATTGCCAATCTCGCGGGTGTACCGTCTATCGTGTACGGCATCCTTGGACTGACGGTATTTGTAAGGTGGCTTGCTTTAGGCAGGAGTGTTCTAGCAGGTGCTTTGACAATGAGTTTGCTCATCCTTCCGGTAATCATCATTGCTTCCCGGGAGGCATTGCGCGCAGTGCCTGGTTCCATCAGACATGCCGCTTTCGCTCTGGGGGCCACGCGTTGGCAGACCACACGGCATCATGTGTTGCCTGCGGCATTACCGGGAATACTCACTGGTACGATACTCGCGCTATCGAGGGCCATAGGGGAGACCGCGCCTCTGATCATGATTGGGGCGTTGACTTACGTGGCGTTCGTTCCTGAAGGGCCCATGGACGCGTTCACAGCGCTGCCCATCCAAATATTCAACTGGGTCTCGCGTCCGCAGCCTGAGTTCCACGAACTTGCCGCTGCAGGTATTGTGGTGCTCTTGACTGTACTGCTAATGATGAATGCGGTTGCGGTGCTGATCCGACATCGTTCTTCGAGGGATCTACAATGACTGCGGCGATGGTGTCAACGCGCGGGAGCGTTCCAGCGATCGCTGAAACGGCTCCGGTTCTGGAAGCGCGTGACGTAACTATCAGGTACGGTGAGAAAACCGCAATCGACAGAGTGAACCTGACGGCCCCCGAATATAAGATTACTGCGATCATTGGCCCGTCCGGTTGCGGAAAAAGCACGTTCATACGGGCGTTCAATCGCATGAACGACTTCATTCAGGGCACGAGTCTCTCTGGCGATCTACTCTACCGAGGAATCGACATCTATGCTCCAGAAACGGATCCTGTGGAGGTACGGCGGCGCATCGGGATGGTGTTCCAAAAACCGAATCCGTTTCCAAAATCGATCTTCAAGAATGTCTCTTGGGGGCCGATCATAAACGGGTTCAAGGGAGACGTTCATGGGCTCGTTGAGTCATCGCTCAGAAAGGCTGCATTATGGGATGAAGTAGCGGACAGATTGGACGAATCCGCACTTTCTTTGTCCGGCGGTCAGCAGCAACGCCTATGTATCGCGCGCGCGTTGGCGTTACAGCCCGAGGTCCTGCTGATGGATGAGCCTGCATCTGCGCTCGATCCTGTGTCAACCGCTCGGATAGAGGACTTGTTGTTCGAGTTGAAGAAGCGGTATACGATTGTGATAGTCACGCACAACATGCAGCAGGCTGCGAGAGTATCAGACTTCACCGCGTTTCTCGATACAGGCAAGATGGTAGAATTTGGGGAGACCGATCAGGTATTCACTCGCCCGAAGGAAAAACGGACCGAGGATTACGTGTCGGGTCGCTT
>CAYTDU010000591.1:0-3997 GCA_964436395.1 uncultured Gemmatimonadaceae bacterium
AATGCATCGCGCTCCCGCCTGGCCTCTCGTTCGAGCGACCAGAGGCGCAACAACAGCAATGCTTCCGCCGCCAGGTACAAAATTCCGCGGTCATGCCCCGAGATGATTTGTCCGGATCCTGGCACCAGTGCCGAAGAAATGGGAACGAACCAGCTTGGAATGGCCCTGCCAGCATCGTTATTGGAATCGCCTTGGAGTGAGGTGTCAGGGTGGACAACTGACATCAGAAAATGATCGCCTCGCTGAGCATTGGTGGCGACGGGGATACCCACCAACAGCAGCAAGATGCCGACGAGGCGAATCCCAATACGCATACTACAGGATCGCTCGTACACTCACGTGCAGCGGCTCGTCGAAGTTGGATGATACGAAAAAGACTCGAGCCAGATCGATTGCAATTCTGCCCACCCGAATCCCTATTCCGACCGATGGGCCACGGCTCTGCGAATTGAGGAACGCGTAACCGCTGCGGAACCTGATGAGGTCGCGCAAACCTACATCCAGCCCCAGGCGCCAATCGAGATCGTCGTATTCACCCCACTCATCATCCACGTCCACGAGCAATCGAGCGTCAAACCGCTCGTCGGTACCCCGCAGTTTTGGCAAGAGGATCTTATATACCGCACCAACTTGAACGCGGGTTGGAAGTGGATCGGCCTGTCCCTCGTTGGTTAATTGGAGTTTGAACCCGGCATGCCGAAGCGCAAACCCGAGACGCAGCGCGTCCGAACCAGCCACCGCGTACTGGAGGCCAACGTCAATGCCGTGCGTCGTACCCGCGACTGATGGGAACGCGGAGCACTGCCCGCTACAGTCTTGGCGCAGTTGGATGAGCTTGTAGTTCACGCCCACAGCCACACCACCCCCCAACGCGGTCGCATACGTGGCAAGGAGTTCGACGTTTTTCGGTGAGATCCTACCGACGGCTACCCCCGGGCCTCCCACCACGTCCTGCGATCCGTAGTCAACCAAGTATGCCCCAAATCCGAGGACGCCCAGCTGCCCGGCCGTGACACTGCCTGCCAAAGCAGTGTTGTCGGAAATGAAGGTGCTGGCATAGTGTACCGCGACCTCATGACGGTCGGTCATGGCCAGACCGGCGGGATTCCAGAAAATTGACTCAGTGGTTCCCCAATCCGCCGAAGCCGCCTGCCCGAGCGCGGTTGACCGAGCTCCAACCGGCAGCAGTAGGAAGGCGCCGCCTCCAGTCTCCGGGTCGGCAGTCTCCTGAGCTGCACTTGGCGTGGCCGCAAAAAGCGCGGCGCACATGGCTAGACTAAAAAGTCTTGGCCTCATCGATTAGCATGATGGGAATACCGTCTTCGACGGCGTAGATCAGCCGGCACTTGTTACACACGAGAACCTCTTCGGGTTCGGTTCTATGTTCAAGCTCGTCCTTGCATTTGGGGCAGACCAAAATCTCGAGAAGATCCGGCGGGATAGTCATTTCGCCCTCTTTCCTTTTGTCGATGTCGCCGGAAGGCCAAACATCCGCAACATCCGTGGCGATTTTCGCCATTTTGAAAGAACCTTCACCCAAAGGTCGAGGTAAACTCGTTCGTCCAAGAGCCCCTCGACCTCGCTGCGCGCCGCAGCACCAATTGCTTTGATGGTACGGCCATCCTTCCCAATCACCAAACCCTTCTGGGATTCGCGTTCGACATAGAGGATGACCCGAATATACACCGGTTCCTGGTCCTCTCGGAACTCGTCAACCGAAGCTGCGATGGAGTATGGCAACTCTTGTTCCAGATGTTCGAAAGCGGCTTCTCGAACCAACTCGGCGACGAAGAACTGCAATGGTTGCGTTCCGATGTCTTCCGGATCGTATCGGAATTCACCCGGCGGAGCCTGTAGTCGACACCAATCGAGCAGCTCAGGCACTCCCTGCCCTGTCTCCGCTGATACGACGAAGAACGGCTCGTTTGCGGTTGGAATTGGGGTGCCGTCGAACATATCCGCTTTCGTGAAGACTGTCGCGACGGGCAGGGAACGCACTCTGAAGGTTGGGACCAGCTCTTCGAGTGCCGGTGCCGGACCGCTGGAAAGGGGATGCAGTAGGAGCACTGCATTCGCTCCATGCAATGCCTCAATTGCACATTCCAGCATTGCTTCCTGCATCAAACAAGAGGGTTCGAGTAAGCCTGGCGGATCCACGAACAACAGCTGGCAATCGCCGTCGGTCACTAACCCTAGCACGGGCGAGCGGGTGGACTGAGCCTTGGGGCTCACTATGGCCAGTTTTTCACCCACCAACACATTCAGCAGCGTGGATTTGCCAACATTTGGCTCACCGGCCAGTACGACAGTGGCGAAGCGGGTGGAGGATGATTCAGGAGGCATTCAGTCTATACTACGTGGGGAAAGGGGAAGAGGGAAAGGGGAAGGGTTGACTGATCCCCTTCCCCTTCCCCCTTCCCCTTTCACTCTCCCCATGTTCTTCTCTGCATGTGACGGCCAAACCACAGATCGATGCTATTGGCCCATCATGTATGCATGCATCCCCTCCGCAGCCGCTCGACCCTGCTTCACAGCTGTTACCACGAGATCAGGGCCGACGACGTCGTCCCCGCCGGCAAACACGTTTTCGAGGGACGTGACTCCGGTTGTTTCATCTATGGCAATCAATCCCCAATCGTGTGTATCGAGTTCAGGCGTGCTGTCTCCTATTAGCGGATCGGGCCAATACCCGAGCGCCAACACCACCGAATCCACATATAGCAGAAACTCCGACCCCTCAACGGGCACGGGACGTCGCCTGCCCGACTCGTCGGGCTCACCGAGTTCCATCTGAATGCACTTTAGCCCAACCACATGCCGCTCATCGTTACCCAAAATCTCGATCGGCTGCGTGAGCCAACGGAACTCGACGCCTTCCTCCGTTGCCAAGGTGAGGTTTTTTTGATCTCCCGGCATCTCCGCCTCTGTTCGTCTGTAAATGCAGGTCGCTTCTTTGGCGCCGAGACGAACCGCGGTTCTCAGGCAGTCAATTGCGGTATTGCCGCCTCCAATAACCGCCACACGATCACCAATATCAGGTAGCTCTCCAAGTGATGCTGGGCGCACCGACTCCTTTACGTTCGCCCGGATCAGAAACGGCGTCGCGTGATACACGCCCTGCAACTCGACCCCTGGAATCTTGAGTTCAGCGCTAACCCCCGCACCGACCCCAAGAAACACCGTCTCATACCCCTGTGAGAGAAGATCGCTGATGGAGGGATCCTCCCCAACCCTCGTTTCAAACACGAACTCCACACCGAGAGTCTCGAGCAGTTCGGCCTTCTGGTCGCAGACAATGTGATTCAGCTTAAAGGTTGGGATTCCATACCGCATGACTCCGCCGGCCGCAGGATTGGCGTCGAACACCGTGACTGCGTGGCCCTGTCTGGCGAGCAATTCTGCCACCGTCAGACCGGCAGGACCTGCACCCACGACAGCCGCCTTATGGCCCGAAGGGGGAGCAGTGTCAGTGGGGATACCAGAGTGAGATTTCAGGTAGTCACATGCAAAGGCTTCCAGCCGGCCGATGGGTACCGGAGGTCGTTTCTTTTTTGTGTAAATGCATGCACCTTCACACAATCTGCTCTGAGGACACACTCTCCCACAAACGTCCGAAAGTGTGCTGGTCTTGCGAAAGACGAATGCCGCCTTCTCAAACTCCCCACATTCGATGTGCCACAATGCGTAGGGAATGTCGTTTTGAAGCGGGCAAGCCTTCACACACTTGGCCGCCGGACACTGAAGACATCGCCTCGCCGCAGCTCTTGCCGCTTCCTCACCCAGCGGGAGGTATACCTCATCGAAGTTCGAGCGCCGCAGCTGTGGATCTTGCTTTGGCACATCTTCGGTGGGGAGGGCCATTCTCCCTTTGCGGTCTATCTCTTTCGGGTTCGGTTTGGGCAGCATGCCGTTCCTCGTTGTCATTCTTCCCGATGCAGGCGGTCCACCTTTTTCGCCCGCTCTGAGATCATTTCTCTTGATGATGGAGCAACGTGAT
>CAYTDU010000592.1:0-3997 GCA_964436395.1 uncultured Gemmatimonadaceae bacterium
GGGTTTCTGTGAAATCACGTTTTGAGATCACCTTGAAGAGGACTGCGCTCGCTCTGTGCGCCGGCGTGTTGTTCGTTGTTGATGCGTCGGCACAATCCCAGAGCAGGCAATTACTGGTGGGCGAACCCACTCAAAGGCAGCTGGTAACCGGTGACAGACACGCCTACGCCGTCCGGGTCGAGGCCAATCAGTTTCTTTTCGCGACTGTCGATCATCGTGGTATCGACGTATTCCTGAGCGTTCTCGACTCGCGCGGAGAAGTCGTGGCTACAGGTGAGGGTCCTGCGGGGGCCAACGGGCTGGAGTACATCTCGCTGGTTTCTGAAACACCTGGCTGGTACTGGATCGCAGTCCTCCCCCACGTAAGAGGACCCGAAGCGGGGGCCTATACCATAACGTTGGAGCATCTCGAAACAGCGGCTAGCCTCAGCGAAAAAGTTGACCAGATCTTTGCACCATGGGACCGCCGCGGTTCTCCCGGGGCGGCGGTAGCGGTTGTCAGGGATGGCGAGATAGTGCACCGGCGCGGATACGGGTTTGCTCAGCTAGAATATGACATTCCAATCGACACGTCGAGCGTATTTCATGTGGCATCGGTATCGAAGCAGTTCACCGCCCTTGCCGTGTTGATGTTGGCATCCCAGGGTCAACTATCGCTTGATGACGACATACGGGATTACCTACCAGAGCTGCACGACTACGGCCATACGATCACCATCCGACACCTGTTGCACCACACGAGCGGCCTGCGAGATCAATGGAGTTTGCTGACCATGGCCGGTTGGCGGATGGACGACGTTATTACTCACGATCAGATATTGAGGATCGTCTCACGCCAGCAGGAGCTCAACTTCGAACCCGGTGCAGAATACCTCTACAGCAATACGGGGTTCACGCTGCTGGCCGAAGTCGTCGAGCGTGTGGCAGGACAGTCGTTCAGCTCATGGACCGAACAACACATTTTCTCGCCCCTCGGCATGGGCAACACTCATTTCATCGATGATCACCAAACAGTAGTCCCCAACCGGGCGTATTCATATCAAATCGATCCCGCCGGCGGCTTCAAGAAGGCGGTGTTGTCCTATGCAAATGTTGGTGCCACGAGTCTCTTCACCACTCTGGATGATCTCGTCAAATGGGCAGTGAACTTCGAAACAGGGGAAGTGGGCAGCCCAAACCTGATACGGCAAATGCGAACCCGCGGAGTCTTGAATAGTGGTGAAGTTCTCGACTACGCGATGGGACAAGCGATCGGCACGTATCGCGGACTATTTGCCTTGTACCACGCCGGAGCAGATGCAGGATACAGGGCCTACTTCCTCCGGTTCCCGTTTCATCGATTGAGCGTTGTTGTTTTGGCCAACCTCGCAAGCATTGACGCTGGGCTTCTAGCTCGGCGGGTCGCCGAACTCTTTCTGGAAGAAGAATTCGCTGCGATCGCCCGGAGCGGCGTCAGCGACGACAACGACTTTCGAAGCGACATCATGAACCACCGTTCGCAGCTGGCAGACTATCTGGGTGATTACGACCTCGGCTCGGGGGTCGTTATGGCAATCTCCAACGACGGAGATCGCCTAATGGCAACCACAAACGGGCACCAACAAGTCACGCTAGTACCCACGGCCTCTGACCGGTACCTGGTGGATGGAAGTCAGCAATACATCCAGTTCGCTAGGGATGAAAACGGAGCTGTCACTGAACTACGAGTAGAAGAGCCCGGTTCAATGGTCACCGCCCGTAGAGTTGAGCCGTTCGACCTCGCTGCGGTTCGCTTACGAGATTATGTCGGGACGTACTATGCGGAAGAGCTGGATGCCACATATGCGTTGGAGATGGTGCGCGACACTCTATTCGCCACGCACCTTCGACTCGGATCTATGACATTGACCCCGATAAGACGTGACACGTTTCTAACTGACCAATGGTTCATCCGGGAATTGAGGTTCGTACGTGATGCAGGCGGAAGGGTGTCGGGATTCCGTGCCTCCAACGCGAGAGTGAGATCGCTGTTGTTCGAGAAGAGGCGGTAGGGCGGGCAGGCGGACAGGCGGACAGGCGGACAGGCGGACAGCAAGGGTTTTGCATAAGCACCTATTTGTCCAGTAGTTAACAGATATTCAGGCTCGCCTAATACATCCTGCAACGGGAGTGACCCGCTGGTCAGACTACGAGCACCTCGTTAGGTGACCAGCAGGCCGATGACCAGGTAAGCCAGCGACACCACGAAAGCCACTGATACAGCATACGGGAGTTGAGTTCGAGTGTGATCGATATGATCGCAGGCACTGCCCAGGGAGGACAGAACGGTGGTATCGGAGAGAGGTGAGCAGTGATCGCCGAACACCCCTCCACCTGCCACGGCGGCGAATGTCACATATGTCAGGGGGCTCATCACGTCTCCACCAAACTGGACTGCAAGTGGCAGCGCGATTGGCACCATTATGGCGTACGTGCCCCAAGATGTCCCAGTGGCAAAGCTGATGAATGCACTGACGACGAAAGCCAATGTCGGCACCACCGCAGGTGACATCCACGACGCCGTTACGCCCACAACGTAACGGGCGGTGCCAAGTTCCTGGCTGACATGATTGATGCAGTATGCAAGCGCGAGGATTACCACCGCAGGCATCACTCCTTTGATCCCCTTCATGGCAGTCTGAGCGAGTCCACGGATACTGTCGATGCGCTGCAACCACATGACGAGGCCCAACACCGCACAAGCAAGCAAGAAACTGCCAAGGACGTTTGCCGATCCAGTCACAGCGAAAGTCGTGACATTGACCACGACGATGAGTGTGACCGGCAGCATGAAATTCAACACGATGTTGGATCGGGTCGACTCAGATGCTTCGAGTTCCGTCAACTCCCTGCCCATCATCGGTACGGCTCCGTCTCGCATCACTTTGCCGGTGCTGTTCGTGCGATCCTCGGCAGTGCGCATCGGGCCGTAATCCGGAATGACCTTCAAAACCACGAGCAGCACCATCAGGACCGTCAGAATGCAATAGAGATTGAATGGAACGGTGCGAATGAACAGGGCAAGCGCCGCTTCCCTTCCCTCTAGACCGGTCGCGGTGATCGCCAACCCGCCCAGATACACTGCCCACGTGGTGATCGGTACGAGAGTGATTACAGACGCAGAGGTTGAGTCGCATATGTAAGCGAGCTTTTCGCGCGAAATGCGAAATCGATCGGTCATGTCTCGCATTACTGGGCCCACGAACAGTGGGCTGAAGTAGTCGCTGAAAAATATCGACAGGCCGAGTATCCATCCCAAGAACCCAACTTGTTTTTGATCTTTGACCCAGGTGGAAACTCGTTGCCTGAAGAGTCCGATCGCACCCGAACCTTGCAAGAAGGCCACCAACACACCGATCGCCACCTCGATCGAACAAACCCAGATGAAATCTTCGTTGCCTAGCGCTCTGGTAAGCAAGTCTGGGAATCCCTGCACCCCGTGGCCGAGCAATACGACTCCAACAACACATGCGATAATCAGGCTAACCACTGCTTCGCGAGTTATGAACGCCAGGGCAACCGCAAGCAGCGGTGGGATCACAGACGTCCAGTTGGGTTCCATTCAGTTCCTCTATGCACAATGATCAATCGGCGACCGCAAGTTGACGGGTGACAAAGATGCAGCCGGGACGACACATCGCAACCAATCGTTGTTTGAACGCTCTTGACGAAATCTGGATGTGTACCGAGAATGCACCACTCACTTCGTATACCGGAGAAATGCCCAATGAAGAGCTGGACTGGACTATCTAGCATCTTCCTGCTTGCACTGTTCGCGGGCTGTACCGCGGACGAGGCACAGGAGGCAGATGCGGCAGAAGGTGCCGAAGCGGCAGAGGTTGTAGCCACGGCATGCACACACGGCACATCAAACAACGTCGTGATTTCCACCAACATGGGCGACATAACCATTGAGGTTTATCCCGAGCAAGCACCTATCACTGTCGAGACCTTTCTCGAGTACGTCGAATCGTGCTTT
>CAYTDU010000593.1:0-3994 GCA_964436395.1 uncultured Gemmatimonadaceae bacterium
TCTGCATGAAGTGAACGATGAGCATGTCTCGGTTCGGGAAGTCGTACCCTCTCACGGCCTTCTGGACCCACTCCCAGAACGAGCTGTCGTAGCCCAGCACCCCACGCGTGAGAGTCATCGGTCCAAGCTCACCGCCCTGGTAGACGGTCTTCTTGAACATCGAGTTCAGCTCTTTGAGGTTCTCTGTCTCGAACGTGTACTCGGGTGAGGCGATCGACTCAAAGCCCAGAAGGGGAGAGCCCAAGACGTAGAAGGGATACGCGGCACTCGGCATGATGTCCAAAAGCCAAAACCGGTGGACCTGCAAAAAGTCGAATACGCGATCCCGAGCCATACAAGGGTCCCTCCGCTCCGACTAAATCGCCTGCGTAATGACTTCAAGGCTCTCCATCGCGAAGTCAACCTCGGCGAGAGAGACCTCCCCGGAAGTCGAGTCGAAGTCCCCCGCAGGCTTGGCCCGAATGCCGAACGCGTTCCCGCAGAGATACTGACGCGTCGACACCCCCGCCGCCAGCGCCTGATCCATCTCCGCACGCTGATAGTGCCAGATCGTGACGTCCGCACGATACTCCCTGCCATCAAGTGCCGCCATGATCCAGTCGAAGAACGCAGTGTCAGTCATCGCGATACCGCGCATGAGCGTGCAATCGCTCACGGTGGGCGGTCCGGGATACTTCTGCGTCCACTTGCTGGTCCCCTCGCGATACTCGGCCGCCTCAGTGGTAACCTCGGGAATCGTCACTGACTGAAAACCAGCCTGTGCCCCCTCGGCAGGATCCGTGGTGAACGCCAGAGGATCCGCCCCCACGCTGGTCGACGCAGTCACGTGGAACCGAAATCCCTGCATCAGATCTTCGGCTGCTGCTCTCATTTTCTCACTCCTCCGAAGCCTTAGCTTCGTCTAAGGCACAGGCGGCCCAGGAACCCTCGCCTCTTTGCCCAGTTCTGGTGCGCGAATGAACGTACTCGGTTCCCAACCACAGGCCGCCACGATACCCACGCGACCAATGAGGTTGTACTCATAGTCAGAGGCTATGTTCCCCACTGCGAAGTCGCCAGCCACGTTCAACGTCAGCGACACCTCGCCTGTCAGGTAGTTGATGGTTCCAGAGCCACCAGAACCACCAACGCCAACGAGAACACCGTCGCCCGCCGGATCCGTGAACTTGACCGCCCCGGCATCGATCGACACACTCGTCGGCACGACTCGCCCATGGGCCAGCGCGAACTCGTACTCGGCCACACCGGCAGACGCCGGTCCAACCTCAGCCACCACACCCACAACAGCGCCGATGTCCTGGTCGCTCTTGACGCGCACCTTGAACCCTGGCGGAACGAGAAAACCACCGTTCGTCTGGAAGTAATCTCCGCTCAGAGAAGCAGCTTCGCTGTTGATGAGATACTCAATCCCGTCATCGTCGACGAGAAAGATGCCGACCTGAGGCGCAGCAGCACATTCCAGATTCCACCAGACCTGCTCCACGCGCATCCCAATAAGGTCTGGCGCGTCGAACTCGCCACCAACACTCCCCGCGAGCCACTTCTGGATCCGGCCACGCGCAATCTGCTCCTCAGAGCAAACGCCATCCGAAGGCACTCCGGTGAACCGAGACCCAGAGTAGATCTCCTGGATGGCAACGCGCGGGATAACCTCAGTGCTCATGGCCTACCTCCTACAGAGACTTCTGCTGGAAACGGAAGACCAAGAACTCGGCAGGCTTGTTCGGCGCGATACCGACGTCGCAGAACACGAGCCCCATGTCCACGGTCTCCTGCGGGTTGTTGGTCTCGTCGCAGATAACGAAGAACGCCTGACTCGGAGACGACCCCGCAAGATACCCCTGGTTGAACAGGGTCGTGAGGAAACCAGTGACCTGCTGACGGATGCGCGCCCACAGCACCGGCCCGTTGTTCTCGAAGACATGGACGTGAGTCGCCTGATAGACGCTCTTCTCCACGAACATGAACAAACGCCGCTGCTGGACGTAAGGCCACTCGCCGCCAGAGATGTCAAGCGACCGGGCGCCCCACACGCAACGTCCGGTCTGCGCCCAATCCACGAGGGCGTTGATCTTGTTCTGCGTGAGAACCCCAACCTGCTGCTCGCCAAGCGTCTGCTCCAGACCTTCGAGCCAGTTGAGCTGGCCCTTCTGGACGCCCGCAGGGGCCTCGCCCACGTTGCGGATGCGGTCCGTGCGCGCGTAGACGCCAGCCACGTGACCGCCACAGGGAACGTCCAAGGACGAGTCCGTCACCGGATCCTTGATCCTGATGTGCGGCCCGTAGAGCGCCGCATAGGAGGAGTACTTGGCCAGCGTGAACTTGAGCCAGTTGGCCGCCTCCTGAACGTTGAGCCCGTGCGGATAGGTGAGGATGGAGAACTTGTCCTTCATGCCCTCACAGTACGTGATGACCGCATCCGCGACGAAAGGATCCGTCTGGAAGTCGGCAACGACCAGATTCATGATCGCGTCGACCTTCGAGAACGCCCAGAGACCGCGATAGTCCGCAGCAAGCGCCGGATCGATCACGTCGCCCGAATCCGTCGCCGAGCCATCATCGCCGTTGGCCAGCGTGAAGGTCAGCTCCGTGTCCGGGTTGGTGTAGTAGGTCGCCGTCTCAGTAGGGATGCCCGCCGGGGCATAGAGCACATCCCCCGAAGGACCAGCAGCCGGATCCCCGTCGATCTTCCACGTGAGAGTGAACTCACCAGTGTCGTAGTCGACGCTGTTGTCTCCCCCCGAATCGAGGATGAACTTGGAAGGCACCGCAGCGTAAGGACCACCCGGCACCGGGTTAGTCGTCGCCGTAGGATCGGCGATGTACGGGTTGCCACTTCCGTCATCCCGAACAGTGACCGGCTCCGCGTAGTTGCAATCCATCGTGAGCACAGAGTCGGCCACGAAGGTCTCGCCCACGATCGGGCTCACGTCGATAACGATGCCACCCGTCGCATAGTTGACCGTTCCGACGTTCGTCGCGGCGACGACGAGGTTACCCAACCCATCATCGGTGATGACCGAACCCAGGCCAGTAATCGTAAGGTCGCACGTGATCGCGACGCTGCTTGGCACCACCGCCGCCGGATCCCACGTGAGGATCGGGACAGAGACAGCCGGGTTGGCGCCAACACCGATCTGGAGCCCGCGCTCAATGAAATAGAACTGCGCATTGAGCGTCGTCGGGTAGATGCCGTCCACCGAACCCAGCGCATTCACCCGGTAGCTCCACCCCTTCCACGCGCCATCGTAGATGACCGGAGGAGACGATCCGTCCGAATGCTCCTGGGTCGCCGAGAAATCCTCGGCAAGCTGCTGGACGCCCTGGAGCGACGTCGGGTTCATCGCGTTGCCGTAGTCGGTGACGCTGATGAGCTTCGAGCCGAACTGCGGGTCGTTGATGACCGTCACGACGTAGTTCGGATCGTTGGGGTCGTTGAAAATCAACCCCTCGAACGTCTCCAGGGTGTTCCACTGCGGACTCGTCGGATCAGCGTTGACATCTTCCTCGACGACCACGTTGAAACGACTGTACCGCGCCTCGCTCTGCACGAGATAATCAGGCGTACCGCTGACGGTCACACGGTAGTTGTCGCCAGCCTCGCCCGGCCACGCACACTCGAACCGGAAAACCCGGTAGGTGTAGAGGCAGGTAATGTCATCGACGCCACCCGTGTAGTCACCCGGCACCGCAAGCTGCACAGTGATCTCGCCGGTGAGGTAATCGATGGACCCAGTTGCAGCACCAGAGGCAACCCCGGACAGAACGGCGTCCTTGACGAGATTCCCGACGCCGTCGTCGTACATGATGATCTGGTCCGCGGGAACACCGGCATTCTCGAACGTGATCCCTGCCGTGACACCCGCGACACCGATCGTCCCAGGGATGACCGGAGAATGAGCAAGCTGCAAGTTGTACGTGCCCGACAACTGCGCCGTATTGTCAAGCCACTCCGGATCCTCCAGCTCGAAGAGCAGATCGGAGTAGGAGTTGA
>CAYTDU010000594.1:0-3981 GCA_964436395.1 uncultured Gemmatimonadaceae bacterium
GGTGGTACAGGCGACGATCGGCTCTTGGGCGGATCTGGGGAGAACCTTCTCCACTGCGTAGCCGGGGACGACATCCTTCTCGAAGGAATCGTTGTCGAGGGACCCAGCCCGAGCTGTCGGGCTCTCAACATTGGCTGCCCGCAAACCTCACCACCGTGTCCGTTCGCGCCGTGCACGTCAGCGCCTCGTCAGGCTGCACCATGTTCACCCCAACCGGCGGCCGAGCCGACGTGCCCGACTCCCGCAGTCCCGATCTTTCCGCCTTGCCCGGTACCATCCGGCGTCAAGTCCGTTGATGAAGGAGCGTCCATTCAACTCAGCGGGACGATTGATGACCAGGACTGCAATGTAGTAAGTGTTCTCTGGCACGCTGAGAAGGGTCGAATTGACAACCCAACGTCGCTTACTCCCGTCTATTGCGCGCCGCTTACCGACCGTTGTGAAGGGGAAGACGTTCTCATCGCGCTCACGGCGACGGACAGCTGCGGAGCGACCGGGAGCGACTCATTCATTCTCCACATCAACAACGTGAACCGGCCACCGGTTGCCGAGGCCGGCGACGACGTTTTCGTTGATGAAATGGGCACGGTTCGCCTCACCTGTTCGGGGTCCGATCCGGATGGCGATGCGTTGACCTATTACTGGAGCGTGGACTGCGGTCGAGGGATTCTCAATGATCCGACGTTGCTTCATCCGACGTACACAGCTCCACCAACGGAATACTGCGAGGGCGAGGGTATTGTACTTGCTCTCACTGTGACCGACGCATGCGGGGCGAGCGCGTGCGATACGCTGGTCGTGCATGTGCTCAACGTCAACGCTCCGCCGATCGTCGATCTTGGTCCGAATATTTCCATGAATGAATGCACCTCGATCCGACTGACACCGGTGGCCAGTGATCCCGAGTGTGAGGAACTCACCTACTATTGGGTCGCTACCAAGGGCACGTTTGACAATCCCAACGCGGCCACGCCTACCTTTACTACTTCCCAGGTGAACTCCTGTGAGGGCGAAGACGTGTTGGTTTGCCTGACGGTAACCGACCGCTGTGGCGCGAGTGTGCAGGATTCGCTGACCATTCGCGTCAACAACGTGAACCTTCCTCCTGTCGTGAAGGCGGATCCATAAGGGATCCAAAAAAGCAACACAATCGTTGGCAGCTGATCTGCTCCGCCCCTAATAGGCGGAGCAGATCACTTTTTCGGGTGAACAAGCATCCTCGGCGAGCGCATTCAGGACTCGTGCTCCGATCGGATTGTCACGCACGAGCGCGTGGGCGACGTGCAGATGGAGGCACTTCACCTTTTCAAAATTCGCAATCCCACCGATCCCCCTTTTCAGCAGATCCTTCAACATTCCTTTCTCTTTGAGGGTTTCCCGGTCTTCGGGAGATAGAAGGCGGTTTCGCTCGTTGATATAGGCACGATGTGCCTCGCGGAGAGATGTGGCCAGCGGCCCATCGTGCTCGATCTGCTCGTCCATCTTCTTGATCCAACCTTCCGCCTCCAGACGATCGATCTGCTTAACGAGGAAGGGACAGGTGAGCCAAAAGAGAGTGGGAAAGGGTTCTTCCTCAATAAACGGATAGACGCGCACCACTTGGGGAAGGCCGTACGGACAGCGGCGCTCGACGCCGAGCAGTCCGCGCGGCGTTCGTCCAAGCTGCTTGGCGATAACCCGCTCATCGTTCAGCGACAGTGGTTCCATTCGACACGTTCGTATTTCTCTGTTGCCAGCTTCCGGGCGCATTTCCGTTCGTCCACATCGAGGTTCCCCGCGTCGGCTGAATTGTGAAGTAGCCTGCAAAACTCCACGATAATCCCTCGTCCGATTTCTTCCAAGGGAAGGTTTCGGCGGGTGGTTTCTGCGATTGTAGTTGTCGGGTGGGGTTTTGAGGGGACTCCAATCGGTCGGTAATTTTCATTCACAGCACGCAGAAGACGCTCCATCGGAATCGTGTCCGGCTTCACGAGCAACGTACTGTGGTAGAGCAGGGCGTTGCCGCGGCGGGCCTGGGCCCCACCGGCGATCTTCTTCTCTCCGACAAACAGACTGTTCTCCCGTACGGTGATTGTGAACCCTAGTTCGTTAAGGCTGCGTGCGATGGCTTCGCCGCAGGAGCGGAAGGTCTGCTTGACGCCGCCGAGTGAGCGGCTGTCTCTAAGCATCAGCGAGACATTGAGGTTGCCCGGGTACTGATACACAGTGCCCCCGCCGGACAGTCGGCGAAGGATTGGGACGCCGAGTGCCTTGGCTTGGGATTGATCGACCTCTGCAGCCGCGGATTGGGATCGTCCAATGATCACCGCTCGCTCGTTCACCCACAGGCGCAGCGTGTCATTACCGCCGTTTCTGATGGCCTCGAAGACCACCTCCTCCAACGCAAGCCCGTAGGCAGGGATGCATGGGGAAAAGTCTGTGAGTAGGCGGATCATCTCTCAAGCAGAGAGGCAGCTCGGTATGAGCTTCGTACGAGCGGTCCAGAAGCGACATATGGGAAGCCGATCTCTTTGGCCTCTTGCGCCAGCCCGGCAAACTCTTCCGGAGCCAGGTAGCGAACGATCGGTGCAGCGCGCGGAGTGGGCCGCAGGTACTGTCCGAGGGTTATCGCATCCACACCGGCAGTGCGTAGGTCGCGCAACGCGGCGAGCACCTCCCTCCGCCGTTCTCCCAGGCCCAGGATGAGCGAGCTCTTCAGAACACGGTCCGGTGCTAATTCCTTAAACCGAGTAAGAACACGCAATGATCGCTCATACCCGGCGCGGCGATCGCGCAACTTCGGCGTGAGCCGCTTGACCGTTTCCAGATTGTGGCCGATCGCGTGTGCTCCGGCATCTGACACTCTTCGGATCGATTCCTCGTTTTCGGCGAAGTCCGGCACCAAGGCTTCCACCTTAGTGCATGGGCGGCATTCCTTGATCATCGCAATTGTCTTGGCAAAGAGACTTGCTCCTCCATCTGCGAGGTCGTCCCGATCGACCGAAGTAAGAACGACATAAGAAAGTCCAAGTTCTTCAACTGCGGCGGCAAGGCGGGCCGGTTCCTCCCAATCCACGATTCCATCCGGATGCCCCGTTGGAACCGCACAGAAACGACAGGCTCGAGTGCACACGCTGCCCAGAATCATGAACGTGGCCGTTGCCTCGGCCCAGCATTCTGAGGCATTCGGACAGATTGCTCCTTGACAGACGGTGGTCAAACGGTAGCGTGAGAGAACCTCACGAATGGAGCGCATGCTTTCTGCACTTCTCGGACAAGGAGCCTTTACCTTGAGCCACGCCGGTCGATGCGTCACGTGCCCCTCTCCAAGAACTCTCCAACTTCACCTTTGGTGAACTCCCATCCGAAGAGTGGTTCCATCTTGGCCAGCAAGTGTGAAGTGACCTCTTCCAGACTGATGGCCTCGTCCAACAAATCGTTGAGAGAAACGACTTCGATCTCCATGCCACAGGGATTAATCAGGCCGAAATGCTTTCTATTCACGCGAACGTTCAATGCCAATCCATGTAGTGTGACCCAGTGTTTGACGTACACACCGATAGAGGCGATCTTCCGTCTGTCGACCCATACACCGGGAAATCCCGCGTGACGTTCCGCCATGATTCCCAACTCTTGTAGACAGTCAATCAACGCCTGTTCGAGGTTGCGGATGTAGCGTTTTAGATCGCGGCCTTGTTCGCGCAAGTCGATGATCGGATAGACGACCAATTGCCCCGGCCCGTGGTAGGTGATGTCTCCCCCGCGTTCGATGTCGTAGACCGCAATGCCCTCTGCGGTGAGAATCTCAGCAGGAACGAGGATGTTCGCCCGCGACCCGCTGCGGCCGATCGTGAACACGGGGTTATGCTCCACGGTGAGGATGGTGTCCGGTATTGCCCCCGCGCAACGCAGGGCATGCAGCCGGTGCTGTAAACGATAACAGTCGGCGTAGTCGGCACAACCGAGTGCCAGGTGGATAGCCTTCAGGGGATTGTCACGCGA
>CAYTDU010000595.1:0-3972 GCA_964436395.1 uncultured Gemmatimonadaceae bacterium
CCGGTTCAACGCCTTCAATTTCAAAGAGTTCGTGGTCGACTTCACGGCCACCGGACGGAGTGTCAAGGACATCAACGAAACCTTGCTCGAGCAGGGAATCTTCGGTGGCAAATACCTCGGTGACGACTTCCCGGATTTGGAGGGCTGCGCACTCTATGCTGTAACAGAGACGATTACGGGCGAGGATATCGAGACTCTCGCTGACACCCTCAACGCATACGTGAGCTAGGAGATACCGGCCATGGATATTCAGAAAGGCAGTCGGCTCCGAAATTTCCACCAGGCCAAGTGGGATGAGGAAGTGGTCTTCGAGCTGCACACTCCTGGCGCACGAGGCATTCACTTTCCTGCAGTCGACAAAGAGATCTCGGATGTCGTTGGTGACGGATTGTCATCGATTCCTGCGTCCATGCGAAGAACAACTCCACCCGCCCTGCCCGAAGTGAATCAGATGCGGGTGCTGAAACATTTCCTCCGTCTCTCACAACAGAATCTGGGTGCCGACTTCAACATCGACATCGGTCAAGGTACTTGCACAATAAAATACAACCCCAAGGTCAACGAGCAGATCGCCGCGTCTCCAAAGGCTAAAGATCTGCATCCGCACCAGGACGAGAGCACCGTGCAGGGTGCTCTCCGCGTGATGTACGAGCTGGAGCAGTTCTTCAAGGAGATCTCGGGCCTCGACCGGTTCTCGCTGCAGCCGAGTTCGGGCTCGCACGCGATCCTCACGATGGCGGCAATAGTGCACAAGTATCACGAGGAGCGGGGTGAGACGGAGCAGAGAGACGAACTCATCACCACTATCTTCTCCCACCCGTCCGACGCGGCCGCTGCGGCAACCAAGGGTTACAAGATCATCACACTCTACCCCGACGATCAGGGGTTGCCGGATCTCGACGCACTGAAGGCAGCAATCACCGAACGCACCGCGGGCCTATTCATCACCAACCCCGAGGACATCGGCATCTTCAATCCCAAGATCGCCGAGTTCACGCGAATCGTTCACGAAGCCGGTGGTATCTGCGGTTACGATCAGGCTAACGCCAACGGCATTTTGGGGATCACTCGTGCGCGAGAGGCCGACTTCGATCTTTGCTTCTTCAACCTGCACAAGACATTCGGCACACCACACGGGTGCGGCGGGCCGGCGGGCGGCGCCTTGGGTGCCACGAAGGAGATGGCCGACTACCTACCCGTTCCTTTAGTGAGTTTCGACGGCGAGAGGTATTCGTTCGAGTACGATGTGCCACATACGATCGGTAAATCCCGCAGCTTCCACGGCGCGTTTCCCGTGATACTGAAAGCCTACTCGTGGGTGCTGAGTATGGGTGCCGAGGGGCTGTTGGAGGCCGCGAAGGTCGCGGTGCTCAACAACAACTACCTGTTCAAGAAGATCCTCGAGATCGACGGGGCCGTCTCGCCGTACCCGGGCGGCAAGAGACGCATTGAACAGGTCAGGTACTCATGGCAGAAGTTATTCGAGGAAACCGGCGTTGACACTCACGAGGTAACACTGCGCCTGGCGGACTTCGGGTTCCACCTTTGGCAGAGCCATCATCCGTTCGTTATCCCTCAGCCGTTCACCATTGAGCCCACGGAATCGTACTCGAAGGACGAGCTCGACGAGTATCTGGACGCTCTCCGCCACGTTGTGCAGGAGGCCCAAACAGAACCCGAGACGGTGAAGAGCGCACCTCACAGGAGCGTCGTACACAAGAACGACGAAAGTGTGATGGACGATCCGTCCAAGTGGGCGGTGACTTGGCGCGCGTTCGTCAAGAAGCACGGGAAGGACGCTGCGAAGATTCGTGGGTAAGAAGCTGGGACTCATTGTCAACCCGGTGGCCGGCATGGGGGGCACAGTAGGGTTGAAGGGAACCGATGGACCAGAACTGCTCGATCGCGCGAAAGCTCTTGGCGCAGTTCCCAGGTCAGAGGATCGCGCGGTTGTGGCTCTCGCTCAATTGAGTCGACTTGGCGACGCGCTTGAGATTCTCACCTATGGTGGTCCTATGGGAGAGGCGGCAACGGTAGCTGCCGGGCTGAGCCCGACGGTTGTCGGCAACTCGGCATCTCCCGTTTCAACTTCTGCGGATACGATGGAGGCTGCCCGCACGCTGGCTGGCTCAGCTGTAAACCTGTTGATGTTCGCCGGTGGTGACGGCACGGCTCGAGACGTTTACGATGCTATCGGTACGACTGTCACCTGTCTTGGGATTCCGGCGGGGGTGAAGATCCAGTCTGCGGTATACGCGACGAGCCCCGCCGGTGCCGGAAAGATTGCAGCTTCCTTCCTGGCGCGTGGTTCGGATCGGACAAGGCACGCGGAGGTGATGGACATCGACGAGGACGACTACCGCCGCGAAATTCTCTCATCGCGGCTGTACGGTTATCTCGAGATCCCCGACGCCGGCGACCGCCTCCAGAGTCGAAAAGCAGCCTCGGCGCCGAGCGAGCAAAGTGCGCAGCAGGCGATTGCGGCCGAAGTCATCGAGCTGATGAACGACGATTGCTTCTACATAGTTGGCCCGGGCACGACGTGCAGGACACTAATGGAGCAGCTGAAGGTCGACAGCAGCCTGCTCGGCGTGGACCTGACTCGCGGGCGGAAGCTGATCGGGAAAGACCTGAGTGAACATGAGATTTTGGAGACAATCGATAGGGCTGACTGCTGCCTCGTCCTCACGCCCATAGGAGGACAGGGATTTCTTCTTGGACGCGGGAACCAGCAGATCTCCCCGGAGGTGATCAGAAGGGTTGGCAGGGACAAAATCATGATACTGGCCACCATGGGCAAAATTGCGTTGCTGGGCGGGCGGCCATTGCTCGTTGACACCGGTGATGCCGAGTGTGATGGCTATTTGAGCGGGTATTATCGCGTCGTCACCGGCTTCCGGGAGGCGACAGTGTACCGTGTGGTAGCCGGACTCTGAGGACCCGTCAACGGGCGCCAGTCAAGGAGACACCGAAACTCTTTGCACAGTAGGCAACGTAGGGCGTCGTGACTCGAGGAAACAACATCAATATCGGGGGTTCTCATGGAGCTTCTGGAAACACTGGTAACCCACCTGACGGCAGCAGTGGTCGGTGCCGCTATCATCTGGTTTCCCAATCGTACGATCAAGAGACAATTTACCGCGATGCTCGAGGCGATAGATCAGGGGAAGGAAAAGGATAAGGATTGGCGTTTCGTGCGCGACGGCGCGGGCAATCCGATTGGGTTTAGAGTAATGTTGGGTGCCTCGGGATCGTCGGACGATCCTCGCGCTGTGTGATTGGATCACCATTGCCAGACATTGAGGTGGCGTCGTAGCCCGGCGAGAGATTGTTCCGGGTTACGCCGCCTACTCAACCGTCTGCATTAATCTTCTCGATCAACTCCTGCAAGACGGTGTCCTTTAGGTCGTTGTCTACCTGGCAAGTTCCAGCCGCTTCATGACCGCCCCCACCATAGCCCAACGCTAGCTCACCAATGTTCGTCTTTGACGTGCGATTGAATATCGATTTTCCGATAGCGAAGACCGTGTTCTGTCTCTCCAAACCCCACAGGACGTGAATGGAGATGTTGCACTCGGGATTCTGCGCATAGATGACGAACCGATTTCCAACGTAGATTGTCTCCTCTT
This sequence comes from uncultured Gemmatimonadaceae bacterium, assembly GCA_964436395.1. Lineage (GTDB taxonomy): Bacteria > Gemmatimonadota > Gemmatimonadetes > Gemmatimonadales > GWC2-71-9 > JBDGYW01. The sequence continues at coordinate 3,630 of CAYTDU010000595.1, forward strand.
CGGTGAGGTCGACAACGCAGAGGTTGCCGTGCACAGTCGTACACCGTCTCAATTGCTCCTTGAATTCCTCTTCATGGGACCGATACAAAACCACTCGCTCCAGAACGTCAGGTAGCCCGAAAATCTCCTCTATGTCATGCTCTCGGCACTCGTCGATCAGTTCCATCATCAACTGATAGTTTGATTTTGAGAAAGTCTTGAAGCGGCCCAATCCGGTGCGGGAGTCCATGAGGAAACTGAGGAGTACCCAATCCTGCGGATCGAGTACATCGTCCATGGTGAAATCGGCGGAGTCGGCTTTGTCAACTGCCTCCAGCATTGCCTTTGATACGTTCGGGAATGC
>CAYTDU010000596.1:0-3966 GCA_964436395.1 uncultured Gemmatimonadaceae bacterium
ACCCATAGATGCGTTCCACGCTGAGATGTTCCATGGGAGTTGTACGAGAGGAGGTACGCCTGGTTACTACTGCAAGAACTACTTCCCCGATAGTTCACTCGAACATCCACTCTGCCTGACAAAGAACGTCTACAAGATCGCAGATCTCTTCATGCCCTCAGCTGGCACTATTGTGTCAGAGGCCGTGAAGGAGCGATTGAGCGTTCTACCCAACATAGCGTTCTTTCGTGTGCAGTTTGAGAAACTATTTGAATTCCCATATGAAGAAGGGGACTTCTCGATCTATGACGATCCGTGCTTCACGACGGCTGAAGACATCATAGCCTCCTCGGCTCACAGGCCAAGCCTTGAACGGCGGCTTCAGCCGTACTATGAACTACTGATCTATCGCCACCAAGACATAGAGCCGCGGTTCACTGATCTATCTGCTGTCGAGATGCACATTCCACAGAGCGTGTATCGCGATCCCCTGATTGCTCGCCTGTCTGTGCCCATGTTGGAGAGGTTTCCGGTCCTGTGGCATACTCATGGCCTCATCCTGGCCGAGAAGGCCTACATAATACTTGAGGATCTCGTTCGCCCCCCGTATTTCTCTGTTGTGACAGGAACGCTGTGCTAGAAGTCTCGGATGGATCGAGGGAGCTGAATTGGGATTCTGGGGAATCCGCATTAGGGAACAGGACTGCTTTGTGGAGTATCGCAGTGCATACGAGGATTATCGGCTAGTGAGTGAGGACGCAGGAACGAATCACCCGGCTCTGACTGTGGTGGCGTCGCTGTCGCGCAGGAAGGGCGGGCCGGAATTCTGGTTGAGCACATTGACTACAGTAGCGGGTTGCCACCCGTAACCGCCTCGTCGTGGCCGCCGCGATGCACCAACCGCTGAGCCTCGTGGAGGAATAGGAACGTCGTCACTGGCAGCGGATCCAACGCTGGGGCCTTGACTTGGCGGAGAACCTGGCCCAACCCGCTGATGTGGGTTCGCTGACCGCACGTATGCTACTTCTCGCCACAGTCCTCGTCAATACGCTCTTCGATGAACCGTTGAAGGAAGTCGAGGAGGTTCGCCGCTACTGGCTTGGCGAGCTGGGCGAGGTCTTTGGCCGTTGTTCGGTGATCGATCATCTCGTGCGAGATCAGCACGATACTCGGTGCCCCGTCCTCATCGAAATCATTGAGATTGAAGCAGTATACATCTCCACAGTATGTTGTGGCAAAGACGATGTAGCCATCATCTGCGACGTAGCATCCCGGAATCAACTCTTGATTCTCCTTCAGCATGTGTCGAATCGGCCAGAGCCGCACTTGGCCTTCAGCACATTCCACAGGCTCATACACCGCGTAGAACTCCGTAACGATCCGTGGCAATCCGAGGTGTCGGAGGTTTGCAAGATCCTGCTTGCTGGCCGGGCGAAACCGCGTGCCTGTCAGTACGGCGATAGCATCGGTCAGCCGGCGATAGTCATTCATGCGCGCCTGGATTCGTTGCTCAGCGCTAGCGTCGCCATCACACTCGGAGTGCTTGCTGGCCGGACTGGCACAGCCCGTCTGCTCGACTGCCCCGACACAGCCGAGTGCGTGAACCAAGATAGCAAAGCACATGCGTGCTACAGACATCCGCCAGCCCCTCGTCTTGCCATCTCGTTTAACAGTATTCATCGCGAGTTCTGTATAACAGCCTACAGTGACTGAAGAGATGACCTCAGCGACAAGGCCACTGAAGACATCTAGCTACAACGACTCCCGCATGATAACAAATGCAGTAGAAGGCGCAAGGACGCGGGCGGATCGCACATCGTTGTGTATGAGTATTGTACACAATTCCTGTGATGAAACCACTGCAATTTCGGAGCATTCGAACATTCGAGGACAGAGCGCCGATCAGGATGCGACCGATACCGACTCGGACGGCCAGATCGACGACCTGGTGGCCACCACGAGCCACAGCTACAACGACGCCGGGCAGTTGACTGACCTGGTCCACGCCCAGGACACCACGAAGATCGCGGCCTACAACTGGACGTTCGACGCGGCCGGGCGTACACGGGAGTTCCTGCACACCGACTACACCGACACCGATCACACCAGCACCTACACCTACGACGACGCGGGCCAACTGACCGCCGCCGACCACGACACGCAGGACGACGAAGCCTACGCCTACGACGATAACGGAAACCGTATCCCCGGCAACGGCGAGACGTACGCCACCGGCGACCATAACCGCATGACGACCGATGGCACGTACGTCTACCAGTACGACGACGAGGGCAACCGCACGCTCCGATACGTGGACGCCGACGAAAGCGGCAGCTTGAACACCGGCGATACGGACATCACGGCCTACGACTACGACCACCGCAACCGCCTGGTCGAGGTCGCCGACTACGCCACGTACGCCGACTACGTCACAACGCCGACGCCGATCACCACGATGACGGCCGAGTACATCTACGACGTCAATGGTGACCGCATCGCCAAGATCGTCGACGCCGACGGCTCGGGCTCCGGAGCGGCCGTCCGCACCAACTTCGTCGTCCTTGACAGCGAAATCCTCCTGGAGTTGAATGGCCAGACATTGGCTTACCACTACCTGCCGGGCCTCGGCATCGACATGAACCTGGCCATCGAAGAGACCGCGACGAACGACGTCCTCTGGTCGCTGCCGGACCACCAGGGCACCGTCCGCGACGTGATCGACTCGTCCGGAATCGTCCAAAATCACATCGAATACGACACCTTCGGCAACATAACCTCCGAATCCGACGACACTGTCGAATACCGCTTCACCTACACCGGCCGCGAACTGGATGGCGAAACCGGCCTCTACTACTACCGCGCCCGCTACTACGACGCGGCCACCGGCCAATTCATCTCCACCGACCCCATAGCTTTCGAAGGCGGTGACGCCAACCTCTACCGCTACGTCTCGAATAGCCCGATGATGGGCACTGATCCATACGGGGAGTGGAACAACCGCTACTGCATCCAGAGCAAACCCGGCCGCAAGCACGGCAAGCCGGGTTACTATCGCACGTACAGGACCGCGTGGGGCAAATGGTATCAGGAACACAGTGAAGAACGCACGAGCCTATGGGTGACCTTCGAAGAGATACCCCAGATGCCCAAGATTTCCAGAGTAAAGGCGGGCTACAAGGGCAAGATGAACTGGGAACGAAGGCGACACTATGATACCGTCGCATTGTCTTTGTTTGGGCATGCAAGAAATGAGGAGTCCAAGTGCCCCAACTGGTGCGGGATAGTAGCTCCGCGCCTTGATGACAGGTGGCGTGTGAGAGCCAAAGAGGTCGAGAAGTTCTACGAGACCGCCTACCTTATCTGGGACCTGATCGCGGCAGCAGATAAAGCAGGCATGAGGGCGAAACATGTGCAGATGAAACTGAAGAGTGTGAACAAAGCGCTTGGGAGGATCCCAGGCGCGTTCTCGACCATCGATGAATTCAACCCTCCAGTTCACACAACAGAGAGCGCAGCCTGGGCGTATGCTGAGGCAAACCTACCTCCCAACGCAAGTGCTTCACAGGTATCGAACGAAGTGTTGGGAAGCATGTTTCTTTACAGAGATCGCGAAGGCAAGAGGGTCTTCGTTCATGGCAAGGAGGTAGCCCACTCGTTGGCTCGAGAGTACGTTAATCAGGTCACTTTCAGCGCGATTGCCAAGGGCGCAAGCCTGGCCGCCAAGGGCATATACGTGATGGGCCTCGCTGACGATGCCTTTCACTTGGGCAAAGCAGCGGGTTACACAGACGACATCCTTGGTGCAATAGACGATCCAGCATACAACTCAATGGTACAGGCCATGAACGGAAAGGGAGGGGCAACTCAGTATGTTGACGACATTACGGGGATGGGCGATATTGGCAGTCATGGTATTGTGAATACTGATACCGTTCTAGTACTGCAGCGCCACATAGGCTCAAGAGCCGGGGCCGCCCTTGTCGATAA
>CAYTDU010000597.1:0-3963 GCA_964436395.1 uncultured Gemmatimonadaceae bacterium
GGACGTCCTGAAGTAGAGTCTCCATCGTAACGCTCCAAGCACGAGGTCTTCTGTAAGACGGTGTTGAATGCGATTTGATTGCCTGCGCGGGAGACAGGCGATACTGCAGCGACAGCAAAGAAGCGTGCGTCCAATACCACAGGGCGGCGGTGACCGCGGCGCGCCGAGTTCTCAGGCGCGCGTATTCCTCTCGCAAGTCACCGAGTACGCTTTCACCGCGGATTCCCCCGGGAAGGCTCCTTCTGAGCATCTCCTCCGCCAGGTGCGGCGGCCGCATGATCGGCATCCTTACGGCCCCCGCAGCACCGTCTCGAGACCCTGCGACAGGACGTGCAGAGCTCCGTGCGAGGCCCTGAGAACCTCGAGGCCCTGCTTCGTGACCCAGAACCTGCGTTTAGCGTAGCCGCCGCGTTCGGGTGTGGGCTCGTCGGCTTCCCAGTCTACGTGTCCTTTGGACTCGAGCCGGTCTAGCGTTCGGTACAGCGCGCCGCGCGTGACGCGATGTCCCGCCTGCTCCTCGAGGTAGCGGCGGATGTTGATGGCGTGGGCGTCTTCGCCCAACTGCAGAAGTGTGAGCAAAACCATCTGCTCGAACTGACCGAGAAAAGCGCTGCCACCCATGATCGCCTCGACTGTATACTCTGTATACAGTTACGCACTCTTGGCGGCTTTGGTTTCACGAGGCCGTTAGCGCAGTACTGGAGCATTAGAAAGCGCTGCCGGCACAAAACAAAGCACACGGCATGAGGCGCTCCGACATCGCTGGTTCAAACGCAGAACGGAGCGACCTGAGAGTACTTGGAGGCCACGGTCAGTCACGCATGGAGTTCACCGGATCGACGCGTGTACCGCGAACGGTTGGGAGCCAGCTCGCAATCAGGCCCGTGAACAACAGGATACCGCTCACGAACACAAAGGTCAGAGGATCGGTGGGGCGGATCTCGTAGAGCAGTACCGCCATGGTTCTGGAAACCATCCAGGCGGCAACCAGGCCGAGTAGAAGACCCAGCCCCACGGGCAACATCGACCCTCGGATGATCATTGTGCGCACCGCTCCCCCACTCGCTCCGAGAGCCATCCGGATTCCAATCTCGCGGGTGCGTTGAGCAACAGCGTACGATACCACTCCGAAAATCCCCAGGGCTGAGAGCAGTAATCCCACCACGGCAAAGCCACTCATGATCAGCAGTGTGAAACGCCGCTCTGCCAGCGTATCCGCAATCACGTCTTCCATGAGTTGAATGCGAGGTGCAACGTCGGGGTCGGCTGCGTGAAGCGCCTCGCGAACACTTGAGATCAGGCCGCCGGGTCCGTCGGTCTCGGATTCGACGATCATATTGGCTCCCCAGCGAATCCGGTATGGCCGCTGGCGAAAGTTCCAATACACAACGGGACGCGCTGGTCTGATCAAACTCCGGTAACGAACGTCGCCGACCACGCCAACCACGGTTCCAAAAACGACTCCATCCGCCGCCCAATAGTTGTCCATCCCTCCCCCACTCACCTGCTTGCCGATAGGGTTTTCTCCAGGCCAATACTTGTCGGCGAAAGCCTGATTCACCACAACCACGTGCGGTGAATCGGGGCCATCAGAGACCTCGAAGAGCCGACCCCGGATCAGAGGAATGTCTAGCGCCCCAAACACACCCGCGCTGGCCACTATGTACGCCGCATCACCGGTCCTCGAGGTGCCGCCGTCCAGATGCACGAGACCATTGGGCAGACTTCCCGACGCAGGAACCGATGTGATCAGCCCTGCCTGCGACACTCCAGGAATAGCCTCTGCTCTGTCAACCATCCCCTCCCAAAACAGACGATGATCATCCAGATGAGGGTACTTGATTCCACTCAACGCCACGCCGCTGATGACTACGTCCGCTTCATCGAACCCGGCGTCTACCGCAAGTACCGCGTTGAAGCTACGTACGAGGAGACCTGACCCTGTGAGAAGCACGAGGGCCAATGCTACCTCTACCATTACCAGACTTCCCCAAACCCGTCCTTTGTAACCCTCATTGCCGCGGCCTTCTGTGCGGAGGACACGAGCCTGGTCGCTGTCGCCCGCCCGCAGAGCGGGCAAGAGGCCGAATGCGAGCGCGGTCAACAACGTCACCAGCGCCGTGAACAGGAGAACCGTTCCGTCCAACGAAACACTCTCCATTCTGGGAATTGACCCTGCGGCCGCCAAGCTAATTGCATCTAGTGCCACGAGCGTTATCGCAACCCCAGCGACACCTCCGAGTGACGCCAGCAGTACAGATTCCGAGAGCAGTTGCCTGACGATTCGGCCGCGGCTCGCCCCCACAGCTGACCTCACGGCCAACTCCCGGTTCCTGGCTGAGCCTCTTGCCAGGAGAGTGCTAGCCAGATTCGTACATGCAACGAGCAGCACAAACGCTGCCGCACCCATGAGTAGCAACAACGGCCTCCCGGTGTCGCCCACGATCCGTTCCCGCAACGGAGTGATGAGCGTCCCGGTTGCCAGATAGCGTTGCTCGTCCTCACCTGTGATCGTAGACACCAAACGGAGGGTCAGGGGGTCCAGCTCGAGTGTCGCTCTCTCAAGAGTGACTCCTGCTGCAAGCCTACCCACCACCCTCCAGTTGTGGGAACTGCGACTGGTGCTCTTTGAGGTCAGCTCGGCCGGGACCCATAACTCCGCCCCGTTGGGATAGTCCATCGAAGACGGAACGGTTCCCACGACTTCGACCGAGGCGCCCTCGATCTCAATGCTCCTGCCCAGAGCGGCAGGTCCCCCCAAGAACCGCTCGGCAAACGTCTCGCTCACCACCACCACTGGCGCCGCACCCTCAACGTGGTCTTCCGGTAGGCTCAGACGACCGCTCTTTGGCGAAACTGGGAACACCGTCCAGAAATCCTCAGACACGTTCGCTACGTTGGTGTAGACCGGTTCGGCCCCGCCCAGGACTGTCGTGGAATTGTTGTTGTAAGCGGTCAACCCCTTGAAGCTCCCGGCTTCCGCCTTCCAATCCCGGAAATTCTCCCATGCGGCAGACATTGGAGTTCCAGACACAGATCGCTCAGCGATCCAAACCAGTTCCTGAGAATCTTCATACGGTAGCGGCCTGAGCAGAACGCCATTCAAGATCGAGAAGACTGTGGCGTTTGCACCTATGCCGACCGCGAGTGTGGCAATCGCGACCACTGAAAATCCTTTGCTCTTCAGTAAACCACGTGCACCATAGCGGACATCCTGCATCAGCCCCTCAACGACACCCCTTATCCTAAGTCTCCTGAGATGCTCGTTCTCGATCGCCCGACAGCGCCGCTTGACCCTGCCCTCGTTTCCGAAGCGACGTTCTGCCTCTTGTCGAGCATCCGTCGGGTCCCAGCCGTCCTGCACCAACTCCTCAACGCACATTGCCAGGTGTGCATCTATCTCCCTGTCTACGTCTGCAGCGGCCTTGGTCGTCGATGAGACGCGTCGCTGCTTTTTGGGCGAGTCGCTCATTGTTCGCCCGCCGGGCGCATCACGCTATCCATCGCGTTAACATACCTGTCCCAGTTTGCCGTGGCCTCAGCTAAAGCTGCTTCCCCCGCCTGGGTCAGGTTATAGAACTTGGCCTCCCGACCGGTGTTGGTGACCTCCCACCTCGAAGCTACTAGACCTCTTTTCTCGAGCTTGCGCAGTGCCGGGTAGAGAGCACCCTCCTCAATCTGAAACTCTTCGGAAGAAATCTCCTTGAGCCATCGGACTATGCCGTATCCGTGGTTCGGCCCTCGGTGGAGCGTCTTGAGGATTATGATCTCCAGCGTGCCCTTCAAGATTTTCAATCCATTGCCGCCCATGGTGCTCCCCGTTTCAATCGGATGTTTCCAGCCCTACCCCTATTTCTCTTAGGCATAAGACGGTTATGGATGGCGTTTGGTTTCAGATTGACGGAATCCGGACAGGCGTGCCTTCACTACTCCGCTAGGATCTCCCACTGTGAGATCCTAGCT
>CAYTDU010000598.1:0-3953 GCA_964436395.1 uncultured Gemmatimonadaceae bacterium
AGAACACATACTTGGCTCCCGCCTTACGAAGTTCTTCAGCGCGCTGGGCAAAGGAATCCTCCGTTACCATACCTATCCGGGAATGGCGTTCGAATTCTTTGAAGGATCCTTTGTTGAATGCCTCGATGACGACAGGGTCCGTGGGATTGGGAAGAACCACATAGCCTCGTTCGTACAAAAGCTGAGCCTTCTTGAGGTCTGTGATCTTGACTTCACCACCGATGTTCTTTGCGCCCTGCCCCCACTTCATTTCCACAACTTCGACGCCGAGTTCCGCTATAGCGTATTCCTGAACACCGAGCCTCGTATCTTCCACGTTGGCCTGGAGTATGATTGCTCCGTAACCATCTCTTTGATGGTCCTGGAAGAGCCGTACTCTCCTCTCGAGGTCTACTGTGCTCATGATTTTTCCGTTTTCGAGCACCGCCTGCGGATCCATGCCGACCACGTTTTCGCCAATCGTGAGGCCTGTTCCCGCCAGAGCAGACCCAATGGCAAGCCCCTCCCAGTTGTTCTTAGCGATATTTGTGGAACCGATGCCCGGTATGATCCAGGGATAACGGAATTTCAGGCCCTTGTCGTGTCCGAAGTGGACTTCGAGGTTCACGTTGGGGAATATTGCTTTGTCAGAATCTGCTTCGATTCCATGTGCGCCGACTGCCGTACCCATAATGTTGAAGTGCGAGTAGTCGATCGGGTATACCTTTTCCGACGCTGTCGTGATGACTCCGAACGGCTGAGGATAGATGACCTCGTGTCCGCGATACGCGGACTTACCGATCTCGCACATCCCTATGCAACCGTCTACGCAGGTGACGCACATGCCGGAGTTCGGTGTTACCGACCCCTCGGTTCGGTTTTTAGTCAGCGTCGCTGCGGAAGAATTGACTCTAGACAGTGTGTGCAACATCGCTTTCTGCTCCTTTATGCTCATGGTCGTTTGTTACCGTTGCCGGTTGTTTGTCCGGCACGATCTCACAAGCCACACAGGGGTCCATGTAGCACATCATGTCGTCGAACCGGTCTTTTTCAACACAGGGCGGAGAGAGGTTCGCGCATCCGCCGCAAATGGGTTTCTCGGGTTGATTGTACGTGCACCTCAGCGTGCAAGCGGGGCAGACATACATACACCCCCCACACAGACGACAGGTCTCCGACTTGACGTCGAAAGGCGTGCCGATGCTGCGGTTTTCTCCGCGACCACGGAATCCAATTGCCTTGGCCATCATTTGTTCTTCACACATCCGCACACAGAGTCCGCAAAGGATGCAGTCTTCGTATTCCTGCTTGAAACGTTGTGTGCGGATCTCGTGCGCCGCCGCGAGGTCCTGGATCACCTTGGATTGGGGGCACGACGCCAAGAGAAGCTCCAATATCATCTTGCGCGCCCTCAGTACCCGCGACGAAGCGGTGCGCACTACCAGGCCCTCCTGTGCTCGGTGCGTGCAAGACGTGACCAACTTGGTTTTCTCTCCCTCTCCGATCTCTACGACACAGAGTCGGCACGCGCCATAGGGAGAAAGCCCTTCCATGTGACAGAGGGTCGGGATGGGAAAGCCTAATGACTGAGCCGCCTCGAGGATTGTTGTTCCTTCCTCTACGGACGTCTCCAAGCCGTTTATTTTCAGAGTTATCACGCTGTCTGCCTCCCAGCTTCCTTCTCATTTTGATGTTCGTCCCTGCCGGCTGTGAACTCCAAATCACAGCGCAGACACCTGAGCGCCTCGCGCTTCGCTTCCGCAGGTGACAGGGTCACTTCAACCTCTGCGAAGTTGCGGCGGCGCCACTCCGCAGGCGCACGCGGTGTCTCAGCGCGAGCCGCACGCAGCGCTTCTTCATCCTGGACGGGCTCCACGTGAACCCGGGGTAGGGTCGGGGTGATCGGTTGAAGTAGAGGTTCCTTTTTGAGGAATCGCTCGATGATGGTGGCCGCACGTTTGCCGTCAGCGATGGCTTCAACCACGGTGTTCGGCCCGCGGACCACATCTCCTGCGGCAAACACACCTTCACGACTCGTCTGCATGGTAGCGGGATTTGCCTGAACAGTATTCCACTTCGTAATCTCTAATCCGCTCGTGCGGGCTGGCGTTACCGCATCAATGCCCGAGTCTTCTCCAATGGCAACGATCAGCGTGTCGAGATCGATGGAGTGTTCCGTACCTCGTTGCGGTACCGGCCTGCGGCGTCCGCTGTCGTCGGCGTCACCGAGTTCGTTCCTGATGCATTCCAAGCCGGTGAGTTTGCCGTTATCACTGATGATCCTGGAGGGTGTCACGAGGGTCTCGATCCTTATGCCCTCTTGTTCCGCAGCCTCGATCTCCTCTGCGAAGGCGGGCATCTCGTCTCTGGTACGTCTGTATAGAATCGTGACGCTTTCCACCTCGTTCAGGCGTAGCGCCATGCGAGCGGCGTCGATAGCGGAGTTCCCACCTCCGATGATCCCAACACGACCTCTAGCGAGCTGCTGCTCGTTCAGGTTGTACGACTTGAGGAATTCGATTGACGGATAGACTCCATGAACGTCTTCGTCCTCCAACCGCAATGGTTTACTCTTGTGGGCACCGATCGCGAGGAGTACGGCACTGTATCCTTCTTTGAACAAACCGTCGATGTCGAAATCCCGTCCGAGCGCCTTGCCGCATTCCACCGTGATATTGTCATCGAGCAATGATTCGATCTCCTTCTCGATGACCTCACGCGGTAGGCGATAAGATGGAATTGCGCACGTCAACATTCCGCCGGGTGCTTTCTCGGCCTCGAAGACTGTTACGTTGCATCCCTTGCAAGACAAATAGTGGGATGCGGTAAGCCCCGCAGGGCCTGAGCCTATCACCGCAACTCGCGGCGGGGTACCGAGGCTCCACTCCTCCTTTGGCGCTTCATACGATGAAGGCTCAATTCGATCGGTTATGAATCGTTTCAACGCTCGGATCGCAATGGGGCTGCCTCCGGTGGCGCCGGCCCGGCATTTTTCCTCGCAGGGATGGTGGCAGACCCTTGCACAGACCGAGGGGAACGGATTGGGCTCACGAATAACCCGGTATGCTTCCTCATACTCCCCACGTCCGATGTGGGCCACGTATCGCCACGCCTCAGTTCCCAAGGGACACGCCGCTTGGCAAGGAGCGCCCACCAGTTCCTTGCAGACGAGAGCGTCACAACGTTTATTGACAATGTGTCGCTCGTACTCGTTACGGAAATAGCGAAGAGTGCTGAGTACGGGATTGGGAGCAGATTGTCCCAAACCGCACATCGTGGTATCCGCGACGACATGGGCCAACTCTTCGAGGAGGTCCAAATCCTCCATGGTTGCTTTGCCCTTGGTGATATCATCGAGGATCTCGTACATGCGTTGGGTGCCCTTCCTGCATGTGAAGCACTTGCCGCATGATTCATCCTTCAGGAAATGCATGAAGTACTTGGCAACATCCACCATGCACGTGTCTTCATCCATGACTATCATGCCGCCCGAACCCATGATGGATCCGGCCTCTATGAGGCTGTCGTAGTCGATGGGCAGATCGAACATCCTGGAAGGGATACAACCGCCGGAGGGACCGCCGGTTTGGACCGCCTTTATCTTTGCCTTTCCGGACGGGCCACCTCCGATGTCGTAAACGACCTCAGAGATCTTGATGCCCAGCGGCACCTCGACCAGGCCGGTGTTCTTGATCTTGCCAACCAGCGAGAAGATTTTCGTCCCCGTGTTTCCGGGAACACCGACTTGCGCATATGCATCGGCTCTCTGATCGATGATCACCGGAATATTGGCTAGAGTTTCTACGTTATTGATGCAGGTAGGATGGCCCCCGATACCTTTTTCTATTGGATACGGAGGGCGTTGGCGCGGCTCACCCATGAAACCTTCTATGGACCGGATGAGTGCTGTCTCCTCACCGCAAACAAATGCGCCCGCTCCGCGCACGATCTCGATGTCGAAGTCGATTCCGGTA
>CAYTDU010000599.1:0-3953 GCA_964436395.1 uncultured Gemmatimonadaceae bacterium
CTTCTCCTGTCGCAGTGAGAATGGGAATTGCGTCCTGGTACAGAGAATCCGCCCGCTGGAACGCGGCAGTATGAGGATACAACCCACTGCCATTGAAGGTTACCTCACAGAAGTTCTCTCCAAGCACCCGGTTGGCGAATCCGCCCCACACCAGGGCCTCGCCCGCGGGGGCCCAATTCCCGAAGGCGGGAGCATCCGGAATTTCCGGGAGTACTCTCCTGAACCGATCAACCGCATTCTCGGCGGTCCAGCGTGCTTCCTGTATTTCGTCCCAGTCGCCGGAGATATCCTCTCTGAAGTAACCGGCCTGGATGTAAACTTGAATTCCATAACTGTCGGTGGAGCCCGCCGGGTTGATCTCAAACACCATGGCGCCGCTCCAGTAGATGATATTGTCCATTGCATTGGACAAGCTTTGCCTCGTTCCCGTTACCAGGGCCTGGTGAGCGCTCAAGCTGTCCAAAAACTCGTCCTGTGCACCACCAGGATTGGTGATGCTGGTGTCACACGACGCGGCAAATTGAATCGTTGCCACGGCGAGTGCGACCGTACCTATGCGGCCAAGGAACCTCGTCCTGGCGTTCCGATCTTTCGCATTCATAATTACGCCTCTCCCTGTCGATTCCGGATTCTTTTGAGATTTCATGGTTCACCTCACCGCCTCAGAAAGTGACCCGGAGGGAGGCCGTAACTACCGCGGGTGGTGCAATGTGTTCCGCGATGCTCGTTACACCCTGATCGTCGATATTGTCGCGGCTGCCCATCTCTGGATCGAACAACCGGAAGTCGCTGTTCTTCCAGGTGAACCAGTTCTGCGCCGTGAGCGTCAGTGTCGCCGTTCTCACACTAGGTATCAACCACTCCATCGGGAGCCGCATGGTAACGTCGCGTAACTTGAACCAGTCCTTCTTGAAGTACATGACATTGCTATTGAAATCGGCGGGAATGCACATGGCACGCTCCCACGCCGTGAGTTGATCCTCATTACCGGCCGCGATCAACGCATATGCGCTTTCCTCTGGAGCACCCCTCGACTCCGTACAGTAGGGCCATCTGACCGAACGCTGCAGTGCGTTTGACGAAGCACCATCGTTGTACCATGCACCGGCCTGATACTCGCCCCTAGCTGAGATCTGGATCCCCTTGGGCAGCCGGACAGTCACCGATGGGTTGAACACGAAGGTGGGCTGAGATGGTCCGAAGATCGTGTCCTTCACAATTATCGGATCAGCGATCTCGTCGGGGTTCATTATCATGTATCCCCTGGCGGCGATCACCGGGTATCCTTCCTCGATCCAGCCACCCTGGGTGCCGAACGGAACCGCGTACTCGCCCGTGGCCGTGTCGCCCAGGCTGACTACCTCGGAGTGGTTGGTGTAGAAGTTGGCACCGAGGTCCAACCCCCAATTGGGGCTGTCCAGTACGATGAGATCGGTGCTGACCTCGATTCCGCGGTTCTTGATCTCGCCCACGTTCGCCGCCTGGGAATTCCAGGCGCCTTGCGACGGAATCTGTCGCACATTGAACAGAGCGTCGGTCGTCCTCTGTTCGTAGAATGTGAATTCGAGCGACCACCTGTCGTTCAGGAAGCCGCCGTCGAATCCAACCTCGATCTCCCGAGTTCTTTCCGGGCCGACTTCGTCATTGCCGAGGTTGGCCGGCTCGTAGCCCGGCAGGCCGCTCGAGGCCTCGCTGTTCCAGGTACGAATAGCGTCGAATTGGCCCGGGGCCCGCCCGGAATATCCGAACGCACCACGCAGCTTCATTTCGCCAAGGCCGAGTGGCCAGAACCCGGCGTCCGAGAGCACGTACGACGCGCTCACCTTGGGGTACGCCTGTAGGCCGAGCGCCTTACCAAACGCGCTGTTTCCGTCGACACGGAGACCAGTGGTGAAGAAGAATATGTTGTTGACGTCGAACACGTTCTGGACGAAGAAGCCCGCATTGACAGTCTTGAGCCGTGTCTCGGCGGCGTTGAATATCGCCCCGTCACTGACCGTGGGTACGCCCGGACCGGCGAAGTCTTTACCTGACGTCTGAGTGTTCACGTTCTTCTGCATGACATACTGACCACCAACAGAGAACGTACCCTTGAATGACGACGACAAGGTGTAGTTCGCGCTTCCGACATAGTCGCTGGTGAGTGTCTGGTACAGCGCTTGGGTCTCACCAACCCTACCGAGAGGAAGCCGGATGAAGCCGTATGGCCTGAGATTCCGGTTCTCCTGGTGCGCCATGTCGTAGCCTACCGTATAGCGGTTGGTGAACCACGGCAATGGCGTATAGTTGATTGTCACACCAGTGACCAGGCGCTGCAGGTCTGTGGTGATCTCCTGGTTGAGCAACTGGCGCATCTGGCGTGGATCGTTGGAATTGAAGTAGTTGCGCTCCATCCGATACACATTCAGAGTCAGACCGTGGGCGTTATTGCCTTGCGCCGTGTTCTCGATGTGCGTACTGCTGTATTGCGTGTTCCAGTCGATCCGTATGTTGTCGCTCACGTCGAAGGCGAAGTTGCCGCGTGTCGAAACCTTGTTCTCGGTGTCGTTGGGCAGCACACAGACGTAACTCGAGTAGGCACCCGACACGAAGTAACTCATTCCACCCATTCCCCCGCCGACCGAGCCGGAGTACTTCTGCCTATAACCTCTACGCAGCCACGAGCAGTCCTGGTTTGGATCGAGGGCAGAACACTGGCCGCCGCCGAGAGTGCCGGTATATTCAGCCGAGTCAGCCGCGGTAGTGGCATACTGGAGGTTATCCGGAATAAGGAACGTGGTATCGTTGTACTCAGCGGGCTTCAGGTTCAAATACGGATTGCCAGCGGTCCCGAACGGCCGCTCCTCGGCGAAACCTTGGTCGACCTGCATGGTGAAGGTCGGCGCTCCGGTGCGCCCCTTCTTGGTGAAGATCTGTACAACGCCGGCGGACGCTTCTGTGCCGTACAGAGTACTCGCGGCCGATCCCTTGATGATTTCGATTCGTTCGATATCGGCTGGGTTGATGTCGTTGAGCGGACTTGCCTGCACGTTCGCTCCGCGGCCCGTGTAGTCGCCAATCACGGTATTCCTGGCGTAGCCTTCACTGCGCGTACGGACACCATCGACGTAGATGATGGGAAGGTTACTCTGAGCAACACTCACGGTGCCGCGCAGGCGGATCTGCCCGCCCGTGCCGGCCGCGCCGCCGCCCTGCGTCACATTCACGCCGGCCGCACGTCCCGCCAGCATCGTCTCGACGCTGGCCGGTGGATCGATTGATTCTTGTACGATATCGAGCTGCGCGATCGAGTTACCGACCTCCCGTCGCCGCGCCTGCCCGGCCGTACCCGTTACGACCACCTCGTCGAGTCGAAGCACCGTTACCGATAGCTCGATCTCCTGCGTTTGCGCAACGCCTGTCGAGACGTTGAGTTCCAATAGCCCCATTCGGTAGCCAATCTGCTGTACCCTGAGCTGCTGACGGCCAACCGGGACATTGAGCAACACGAACTCACCATTCTCATCGGTAGACGTTCCGATATTCGTGTTGAGGATACTGACCTGGGCATTGGGAATGGCCTCGCCGGTGCCCTGGACAACTACGCGTCCTTCCACCGTGCCCGTCTGCGCTAGCGCAGCGGGTGCTAGGAATGCGATTGCCAATCCGAGCAAAGCCGACACCCGCGTACAGTGCCGAAGCGCCGCTCGAAGCCACAGCGGATTGTTCCGCTGTGCCAACCTACTGGACAACATCATACTGCCTCCTCTTTCGTTGATCGTCCTTCAAAATCCTAAGTCGATCGAACTTAACTTGCTGCATACCACGCCAAGGCTCTCCGATTTTCAGCCATGCAGCTTCCGATCGGTACTTTCACCCAGGCTGTTGACTCATGATCCGTTTCTACTGACTCCTTTCTCGAGGTGATCAAGATGTGATCTGTACGCTATCTAAACGCAGAACGAACCCATTAA
>CAYTDU010000600.1:0-1412 GCA_964436395.1 uncultured Gemmatimonadaceae bacterium
TCCATCTATGAGGCTCTGGTGAAACTGGATGAGGATGGTGAATACAGGCCTTCCCTGGCGGAGAGATGGGAAGTCGGAGAGGATGCCCGAACCTGGACGTTTTACTTGCGCGAAGACGTGAGGTTTCATAACGGTGAGGTGATGACAGCCACGGACGTCGTTGAAACCCTGGGCAGAGTGTTGGATCCCGCGATTGGAGGCTCGTTTGGAACTCAAGGTGTGTACATCAGCTATTTGGGAACGGCCGAGATCTCTGCCTTAGATGACTTGACGGTTAGGATAGTCACCGCGGATCCAATGGCGGACCTCCTGGATCTTCTGGTGGCGATGCCCATAAGCCCTGCAAGCGAATTGGCGAACCTCCCTGGAGAATACACGGGTAGCGGCCCATACAAGATCGTCGAGCAGAGCGAGGACCGCCTTGTCCTCGTCGCCCATGAGGAATACTGGGGGGGAACACCGACCTACCGGGAGATCCATTGGGTTGGCGAACGCGATCCGGAAAGGCGCGTCGATGCAGTCCTGAATGGAGAGGCTGACATAGTTTCGGGCATCGGCCTCCAAGGTAGAAACCGGATCATTGAGGACGGTGATGCTCAGACCCGTGAGTGGGATAGCGGCCTGGCAATAATCTTCATGGCCAACTCTCAAGAGGGGCCGTGTCGAGATCGCCGCGTGCGGCAGGCGTTGAACTATGCCCTGGACGTGGATCAGATCATCGCGGAGATCAAACAGGGGGCGGCGAAGCCGCTAAATGGATTTTTGACGCCGCACCACTTCGGGTACAATCCTGAGACTCCGGTCTATCCACATGATCCGGAAATGGCGCGGCGTCTCCTTGCGGAAGCCGGATACGCTGACGGACTGACGTTGACCTTCGACATTCCGTCGAGCATGCCCGACGAAGCCCCAGCACTGGCTCGAATGATGGCGGAGCAGTACAGCGAAGTAGGGATCACCTTGCAGATAGTCGAGCATGAGGATAGGGCGGCCTATTCGGAAACGGTTCGGGACAAAGATATCCACGATGCCGCCGCGTTCGACTCCAGCCCGCGCAGCACCTACCGTGTCTTGATGGAGAAGATCCACTCCGGGCAGCGCGGTCCGTGGTGGGAGGGGTACAGCAACGGCGAGGTGGATTCTCTGATAGACGCATCACAAGCGACGATTGCGCCTGATGATCGGCAAGCTATTTACCGACGAATCTATACGTTAATCCGTGATGACGCGCCTTGGATATTCCTGTACCGCCCCACTCGATTCTGGGGCGTTGGTCCTGCCCTGGAAGATTGGGTTCCAAGAGCAGATGGCCTGCTGATCTTTTCTTAGGAGTTGAAGTGTCGATGAACGCGAAAGAGTTGGTGCGTGAGTACATCGAAAAAGTGTGGAACCAAGGAGATTTGAGGGCTCTG
>CAYTDU010000600.1:1512-3951 GCA_964436395.1 uncultured Gemmatimonadaceae bacterium
CTGCTACTCAGGAAGCCTTCCCCGACTGGCGAGTAGGAATCGACAGCATCGTATCTGAAGGTTCTTTGGTCGCGGCTCGGTGGTCAGGCTGGGTCACGAACCTAGGTCCGTTTCACGGAACGCCGCCCACGGGACGCCAAATAATTGTGTCAGGTATCAACTTCTACCGAATCGAAGACGGCAAAGTTGCTGAGGAGTGGGAGCAGACAGACTCTCTGGGGATGTTGGGGCAACTGGGGATGCTACCTGCTCCCTGATCGACTCGGTGCACGCGGAATTCAACCGCGCGCACCCACGAGTTTGTGCTGTTCTCGAGCAAATGCATGTGCATCATGCGGTCGAGTGCCTCCAGCTCGCTGACGCAAAAATGCCTGCCGGGAGTCGGAAGTTCGGGACATGACTGTCTATCACGTGAAAGTATACTCGCTGTTCCGATCCTCGTGACTTACGGGGACGTTGGCTCGGGCATGTAACCCCGTCCTCTGACGAACTCTCCTGACCTCTCGTCCGTCAGTTCGCCGTTGGCAACGGCCATTTTCCCATTGACCAAGACGTAGTCAAATCCCTCGCTATACTGATGTGGTTCAGCAAAGGTGGCTTTGTCTGTGACCTTTTCCGGGTCGAATACGACCAGATCCGCGACAAACCCGGGCCGGATGATGCCGCGGCTGTGGAAACCGAATGTCCGTGCTGGTAACGACGTCATGCGCCGGATGGCATCCGCGAGCTTCAATAAACCTCGCTTGCGCACAAAGTCGGCGAGTACTCGCGCATTGGTTCCGTATGAGCGTGGATGCGGTTGGCCGACACCAAACGCGACAACTTCTCCATCACTGGCAACAATGGCATTTGGATAACTCAGTATCGTGTCTACGTCCTCAAGACTCATGTAGTGATAGATCATGGAGGCGCCATAGGCGTTTCCGGCCGCGCCGCCGGCACACATCATGTCCAGGATCGTTGCTATCTCGTTGTCGACGGTCGGTTCTCTGCCGGTCAGGACGTTGATCTCGCTGATAGTCTTTCCGTTCCACTCCGGATTCGGCGCATATTGAGCTACAGTCGCAAACGAATAGTCGTCGTAGCCCTGGTCCGCGAGCATCTCCTTCATCTCGGCGACAATTCTCTCGCGATTGGCAGGATCATCGATTCTCGCCGCGATCTCATCTGTTTCACCTCCAACCGCCCAGCGAGGTAGGTTGACGCCGAGATTCGTGCTTGCCCTTTCATAGGGATAGACGTCGATCAGGACATCCACACCGTTGGCGCGATGCTCTTCGACTAGTGCGATGGCTTCACCAATGGTGCCCCAACGCGTACGTCCTTTGACCTTGAAGTGTGAGATCTGCACCGGCATCCGTGCTTCTCGGCCGACTGCAACTGCTTCATTTATCGATTCATGCAGCTTTGCGCCCTGCTCTCGAATGTGGCTCGTGTATATGCCGCCGTACTGCGCCGCGACCTCCGCCAGGCTCACGACCTCGTCTGTCTCAGCATAGGTACCGGGTACATATAGCAGACCAGTCGAAATACCCACGGCGCCGTCCTGCATCGCCTTCTCGACTATCGCCTGCATCTGTTCGAGCTCTTGGTTAGTCGGCTGCCTGTCGTCCAGGCCCATGACGGCACGCCGGATCGAATTGTGGCCGACAAGAGTGGCCACGTTGATACCAAGCGCGGTCAGGCTTCGGCTCCACTCGCCGATATCAGTCTCCGACCCGCCGCAGTTGCCGGTGACAATCGTGGTTACACCGTCGAGCAGGAAGTTGTCGGCGCGCGGTATCCTCTCGAGGCCACCCTGCCTGCCCGACGACTCGGCGTGGGTATGCACATCGATGAAGCCCGGGGTGACGACCCGCCCTGCAGCATCGATAGTCTGATCGGCCTCGATATCGAGATCGATTCCCATTGCCGCGATACGCCCATTGTCTACCGCGATATCACTCACGAACCAGGGGCTGCCTGTTCCGTCGATGACGCGAGCGTTGCGGATCAAGAGATCGACCATCTGGGCATGTACCTCGTGGGCGCTAGCTCCAAGTAACAGGATCAGGGTAGCCTGGCCGAGCCACATCGTATACTTCACCATTTGCAGCTCCCGAGAGTCGTTTGAACTGATCTGTAAGAAATCTACTGCGTGTCACTGTCTGTCTTGGCACAGCCAGAGCCGCATCGTTCCCTTGGACGTCCCTTGTTCGTCAAGGACCGTCAAGTCACTTTGGTTCAGCAGTGCAGGGATGCCACCCTCCTTTGTGAAGGAACGATATCCTCGGTAATGCTCTCCGCCGGCCATCCGTTCGATGAGGTCCGCGCCGACCCGGCGCCACAAGTTGGGGTGGCATCCCTCCCAGTCCACAATTATCGACTGCCGGGCCATCCGCCGCATTTCGCTGAGCACCGGCAACCTGATTGCTGCCGGCATCGCGTCAATGACCATCG
>CAYTDU010000601.1:0-3945 GCA_964436395.1 uncultured Gemmatimonadaceae bacterium
ACCAACCGACCAGAGCTTTGCTCTGCTCAGGTCAGCAAGTTTCATGTCGGCATTCGAGAGGTTCGCGGACCATACGTTAGCGTCGCTCATGTATGCCTTGGTAAGAATTCCACCGGTGATGTCTGCGGCGCTGAGGTCCGCACCGCTGAGGTTTGCCTCACGGAGGTCGGCACCGTTGAGCAGAGCATTTCTGAGACTCGCGCCTATCAGGTTCGCACCAGTGAGGTTGGCACCATTTAGATTTGCTTCACTGAGGTTGGTTGACCAGAGGTTTGCACTAGTGAGGTTGGCACCCTTGAGAAGTGCACCACTCAGGTTTGCGCGATTGAGATTCGCCTTCACGAGGTTTGCCTCGGAAAAATCCGCGCCGCTCAGGTGTGCGCTGCTTAGATCTGTTTCGGTGAGACACACACCGCTGAGATTCGTGTCACTCAGGTCTGTACCGGTGAGGATTGCATTGCTGAGGTTTGCCTGAGTCAGGTTCGCCCCGCGAAGATCAACTCCCAAGAGATTTGCACCGCTCAAATCAGCACCACTCAGGTCCGCTTCGCCGAGCGTCGCTGACCAGAGGTTGGCTCCCTGGAGTTTGGTGTTGTTGAGGGACGCGCGTGGTAGGTGGATGCCGCTCAGATGAGTCCGGCTTAGGTCCAAACCATCTAAAGCCGCGCGCTCCCCCTCCGCACCTTCAGATTGAAGCCACAGTCGATGCTTGGCAACGAGCTGGGTGCGGGCTTCTTCAGAGATTTTATGGAAAGAGCGGTCAGATTGTCTCATATCATGGAATATTACTAGATATCATTCCGTGCGGATAACCTGGCTTGAATCTGGTGCCCGAGGACGAAGAGGGGCAGACCATGGCCGTGCGCAGTTTTGTCCGACGGTGTTCGCGTTTGGAATGAGGCTCGGGTTGTCGGACGAGCCGTTTGCCCAGGCATCATGTTTCATACTCCGGGGGAGCCCCCCCCGGTATTCCGCCGAAGCTCACGAAGTATATTCACAGGAGCGTCGGTCCCTTGAACACGTTTTATCCTAAAGGAGTACGCGAATCTCCCAGCTTCTCAGATCTCAGATATTGGAGGGCGGTAGTTAGTGATCCGGCTCCGTGCTCTCGGACAGAGTGACCTCGCGTTGGGTGAGGACGGGGATGTCAACGCCCTGCTGTCTCAACCCAAGCGGTTCGCCCTCCTGTGCTACCTGGCGATTCCCAAACCCGGAGTCATGTATCGGCGCGATGCAATACTCGGAGTTTTTTGGCCCGAGGACGCCGAGCAGCCACGTGTCGCTCTTCGCCAAGCTCTCACCCATCTACGGAAGGTCTTGGGCCCGGACGTAATAACTCGACGTGGATCCCAGGAAGTGGGTTTGAACCCCGACATGTTTTGGTGTGACGTGGCCGAGTTTGAGGCGGCACTCAACGCACACGATTGGTCAGCGGCTGTCGGTTCGTACCACGGTGAGTTGCTGCACGGCTTCCACCTCTCGCATGATCCGGAATGGGAACGTTGGCTGGACGGCGAACGAGCGCGGCTCGCTCGTCGTTATGCTGCTGCGCTGGAGGAGCTTGCGAGGATCGATTCCACCGCGGGGAACACTCAGGCGGCAGTCGAATGGTGGCAGCGACTAGTTCAGCACGATCCCTACGACTCGCGTTACAGGATGTGTTTGATGGAGGCGTTGGAACTTGCTGGTGACCCAGGCAACGCTCTGAGGGAGGGGCTTCGACACAGAGAGTTCCTGTTGCAGAACCTGGATATCGCTCCGCCCCCGGAATTTGAGGCTCTGGTGGAAAGGATGCGTTCCGAACACGGTCCGACTGGTGGCCCGTCTGGATTTAGAAGGCGCCGAAGCGACCGGCTGCAACCCGTGGATACACCGGACGATAGCAGCTCGGATCAATCCGTTGAATCCGCGGAGGCACAGACCGATGTACGCTCCATACCACACCCAGACATTGTGAGGCATGGCCGCCTCTGGCTGTTTTCTGCTGTGACTGCGATCGTGGCAATCACACTTGCGATACTGGGTTCGTACCTAATGATACCTCAGGAACTGGAGGTGCGGCTCAATCCTGATCACGTGGTTGTCGCAACCTTCCGCAACGCAACTGGAGAACCGTCACTCGACTTGTTGGGTGAGAGGACAGGACACTGGATCACTGAGGGCCTGCAGCATGCGGCAGTTCCTGTGACTCCATGGGATATTGCACAACAGGCATGGCAGCACGTCCAAGAGCAGGCACAAGCAGGCGAAGTCGACAATCTCGTCAGGGCATTGGGGGAGGAGACCGGAGCAGGGACCGTGATCTCGGGCGCTATCTATCTGGAGGGTGAACGGCTGGAAATCCACGTGGACGTGAATGATGCGTGGAGAGGCAGGTCGCTTGGTTCGCCTCCGCCGATGATCGGTAGTCTGCATGATCAGAGGGAATTGATCGGAGAAGTGCAACAGCAAGCAATGGTATATCTAGCGGCCACGTTCGACGATAGACTCGAGGGTCTCACTCCGGATTTCATGAGCAAGGCTCCTTCGTTCGATGCATACCAGGAATTTGTTAGAGGTCTCGAACATCATATGGAGCGCGAATATCGTGATGCCATTGGCCACTACAAGAGGGCTATCGAACTCGATTCAACGTGGGCTCAACCTGCCATTAGAATGAGGGCGGCAGTAGCGGAGGTTGGGACTGAGGCCGAAAACGACTCCGTGATGATGCTCTTTGATAGGCTCTGGGATCGGCTGAGTGAATACGAGAAAGCTGTCGTGCAGTCGTTTCGGGCCCAAAACGCCGGCGAGCGCGAGACCTTCCTCGACGCACTCCGACGCGAGGCCGAACTAGCACCGGGCTCTCCTTCGGTGAACAACCTAGGTGTTCACCTAAACCGGCAAAACCGACCCGAAGAGGCCTTGGGGGTAATGTTGCAGGTGGATCTCGAACGCGGTTGGTGGCGGCAATGGCCCCCTCGGTGGGACATATTGGCTGACGCACACCATATGCTGGGAGAGTACCGGGAGGAACTCGAAATCGCTCACCGCTGCAGGCGCCTTCACCCGGAGTACGAGCGTTGCCTGGAATTCCAAGGTCGCGCACTTGCCGCATTGGGCAGGACGGACGAACTACACGAGTTGATGGTAAGGCCCAGGAAATTCGACGAACTCTTGTTCATTCGGGCAGTGATGATGCCAGCGATCGAAACGCTCAGAGCATACGGTTACGGTGGCGAATCGCTCCAAATAGCAGAAGATGTCGTCGAATTACTGGAAGATAGACACGATTTCGAAAGGCGTAGAATCGATCACCGATTGCTGTACGCCAAGGCATTATTCCTTGCAGGCAAATCCGACGAGTCTCAAGATCTGTACGACATACTTGTTGCGGAGTATCCCGACCGCATTGACATAAGGACGGCGCGGGCCTTCGTCGCGGGTGCGAGAGGGGACTACGATCGGGCAGGGGACGACTTCGAGTGGTTGGGGCATTACAACGGTTCGGAATGGGCAGATGATGAGGTCTTATGGTTCAGAGGAGTAGTGGCTGGCGCGTTGGGTAGACTTGAACAGGCGGCCGGCCTGCTGAGTGAAGCAGACCGGGGGTACGAAGCCACCGATAGGATAGGGATGTTCTACGAACCTCTTCGTGACTACCCACCGTTTCAGGAATGGTTGAGACCCAGAGGATAAGGCTTCTCAAAGTTGAGACATACCTGAGCTCCAAGTCCTCGTCTTTTCTGATTAACAGTATGGCAGAGCTCGCACAAAGCAGGAGCAACTCTGCCGGCAAACTAGAGATGGAGGGACTGATGCGCCGAGTCGGTTCATTGGGCACACGTATACGTCAAACGGTTCGTATCGGTATGACCTTCGCCATGTTCGGTCTGCTCTCGTGCGGTGGTAACGACTACGAGTTGAAGTTCGGGATTTCGTTTCCGGAGGAGCGTTCGTCCGAGG
>CAYTDU010000602.1:0-3944 GCA_964436395.1 uncultured Gemmatimonadaceae bacterium
TGTCGGGATTATGCTGACAGCGTCAATGCCGTTCCTCGACCACCTCGCGACCAACGGGTGGACTTGAGTTTCATGACGCTGAGTCGTGAACAACGGACCTCGACTCTGCTTCACGAGATTCTCAACTGCTGCCCCTACACTGTCTGGTAGCATCGCTCTCACTTTTCGTATCCCGGTCAACCTGACTGCATCTGGGCCGGGTCCGAGTTTCTTTCCCGTCCATTGTTCCGCTCTGGGATCTCTCGGAGGGAGAAAGAGAATCTCCTGGTCCGGACTCGTTGAGGAGGCGACCAGCACAAGCCAGGTGTTAGGAGATTCGAGGCCGGTGAAGTAGAAGAAATAGTCATCGGGCCTGAAATCTCTGTCCTGTAGTACCAGCTGTTCGAGATCGAACTGAGCGCCGGATCCAATGACAATGACGCCGTCGCCGATGTGCTCGCACAAAGAAGCTCGCCGTGCCCGGTGTGTCTCAATCGCAATGGGGCGCCCGGCGCCGGGGAGTTCCGGCACCACCTCGTACTGCGGCGGTGGCGGCGGCGTTTGCGCCTCAATTGGAGCAAACACAAGGAGCAACATGAATGCGTAACGCAAGTGAGTACCTCCATTGTTCCTGGCAGCGCTTCCCGGATACTAGTACCTTGACGTAACTCAGTCGAGCCCGTCAGACTTCAGGTAACCAATGTCTACTACACGAGAGTCATCATGACGGATCCTTCGGTGATTGACGAAACTGTCGACCTCGAACAGCTACATTCGCAAATCGAAGAACTCGAACGCGAGCGAAAGCTCCTCCTCGCTGTGATCGACATCCTTCAGGAGATATCGGGGACGCTTCATTTCGTCGACATCCTTCAGAAGATCACCAGCAAGCTAGGAGAGACTTTTGGCCTCGATCGATGCTCCATATTCCTGAGTGAGCGCGGCACGAAAAAGGCTCGCTTGGTTGCATCTTATGAGAATCCGGGGATCCGGAATTACATAGTAGACCTCGAGCGGTATCCAGAGCTCAAGCGTGCGCTCGAGTCATGTGAGACCGTGTACATCCCCGATGCCCAAAGCGATCCGACGCTCAAGCATGTAAAGGGGCTGCTGGAACACCGCCGGGTTCAGACAATCACTGTGGTTCCCATCACATGGCGCGGCACGTCGATCGGAGCCATCTTCCTGCGTACCTTCCGTGACGGGGCAGCGTTCTCAGAAGCGGATGTCAGGTTCACGCAGATGGTAGCCGGACTCGCAGCGAAGATGCTGCGCAATGCATACCGTTTCGAACAACTAATGCAACAGCAATCGGACACATCCGAGGAGACACGGCGCATGGACCTGGAGCGGACGGCACTCGTTGGTTTCCTCAGACGGCTTCTCGATGCGCACGCAAATCGTGAAGGAGCATGGGGCGAAGGATTGTTGTCGAGAACGTCGGCGGAAGAGCTCGACCGCTTGGTCGAGGTTGCCATGACCGTCGTGGAAGAAGAGGCAAAGTCCCGATGAGGCTTGCGCTGCTTGGAAGTTTGGACCTATGTTGCCACGTCGCCAAAACGACCTAATCCCATGTCAACCAAAGTGACGCTCGACGACAATATGATCGGTGTAGGCAAAGGCATCCTGCACAGCCTAAGACAATCGCTGGCTCGCGACCTCGGCGATCGTGCAGCAGTGTACTTGCAGGAGGCTGGTTTCGCAGCCGGGGGCCAAGTCTACGATGCATTCCTCGGCTGGCTCCCCGAACTCACGGGAGTCGAAGATCCCACTGACCTTGATGCAGGAACACTAGGAGAAGTACTCTCGGCGTTCTTTGAGGCACTGGGCTGGGGCACGCTCACGGTTGAGCAAGCGGGCAAGGGAGCGCTGGTTATCACGGCTCCAAACTGGGCGGAAGCTGATGTCGATGGCGGGTCGTTACAGCCATCGTGCTATGTGTCCTCAGGAATTCTGACCGATTTCCTCGGACGCCTTTCATCTGTCCCTGTGGCTGTCATGGAAGTGGAATGTCGCACCAGGGCAGACAAGCACTGTCGGTTCATCGCCGGAGCACCTGAGACGCTCGAGGCAGTCTTCAATGCGCTCGCGAATGGGGACAGCTACGAGTCGGTGCTGAATAGCTGACTATCTCTGAGGACAACGAGCCTCACATTCCTGAGGCGCTCGTTGCCTCCCTCCTCCAGGTCCCTTATCTTGGGCTTGGCAATGGCATTCTGGAAATTCTTCAAGCGACGCAGTGGCGCGACAATCAAACCGCAGCGCCTTGACTATCTCAACGAGGCACTTGCGTTGGAGCGCCAGGGCGATTTCGACGCCGCTCTCACATCCTATAGGCTTGCCCTCAGGGATCATCCTGACGATCTCCGGATTTTGCAGAACATGGCGATCGCATTCACCAAGACTCACCGTCCTGACGACGCCATTCGCTATTACCGCCGCGCATTGGAGATAGACGAGAATCTCGCTGGTGCTCACTATGGCCTGGCATTTCTACTGATGCGACGCGGCGAAACCGAACAAGCGGCAGAGCATCTTCGAACCTTCCTTGCGCGCCCGCCGCGCGGACCCGACGCCGCCAAGTGGATAGAGCACGCCGAAGCAGCCCTAGCGGACTTGGAGGTCGGGGAGGAGCCCTGAGAACACCGATCTTGCTCCTGGGAATGCTCGCCGCGTGCACTGTCATCACTGGTGATCTCGGCAGAACCGTTGCGATCGAAATCGATGGTGAGCTGACCAAATACCTTGAAGAAGGTGAAACCATCACCCTCTCAGCAGCGGCAATTGATGCAGCGGGCGACTCCGTGCCCGATGCCGTCATTTTGTGGGAGCTGTTGGACACGGACCCGGGCTTTGACCTCGAAAGCACCACAGGCGTGATTCAGGGTAGGTTTCCCGGCCGCGGGAGGGTTCGCGCCCGTATAGAGGAACTGCGATCCGACACGGTCTCCATACGTATCAGCGGGGCACCCGACTCCATAGCTGCGGCAGGTGATACTGTGATCACCTTTGCGGCGGATGTCGACGTCTCACCACGCCTCACTTCAGTCCTGATAGATCTAACGACAGATTCGGCAGCAATGCAGCCTCTCGTGGGCAAGATTGTGACTTACGACTTGGTCGAGCCGAGCCCCGGCGCAACTGAAGCGCAAGGTTTCTTCTTGACAGTGAGCGAGACCATCCCTGGATCGGAACCACATTCCATGGTCACGACCACGGATAGTGCGAGTCAAGCGTACGTCGTTCTGCGTCGAGTCGCAGGTTCCTCGCTGCCGGACAGCGCATTTGTAACTGCTAACGCTGCCACCGCCAGCGGTGACATAGTGAGGGGATCACCCGTGATGTTCATAGTTGTGTTCGAGCAAGTGCCGTAGTTTGCATCAACTTTGAAACCGGAGGATCTCAGTGACCGCCCCAAACACCTTGACGCAACTATTTTTCGATGCTGTGGATCGGTTCTCTTCCAAGAGCGCTGCACTCCGGTACAAAAAGGGCGGCAAATGGCACGACGTCACTCACCAGGAACTCGCCCGCAAGGTGCACCACGCCGCCGTTGGGTTGTGGGAACTCGGTGTGCCCCCTGGAGCAAGGGTCGGCATCCTCTCTGGAAACCGACCTGAATGGGCGATTGCCGATTACGCTTGCCTCACCGCCAGATGTGCCGACGTGCCAATCTATCCGACAATCCCTGGGAACCAGGTCTCATATATTCTGAACGACTCACAGGCGGTGGCGCTATTCGTAGCGGACCATTCCCAATACCGGAAGGTAGCCGATCACCGCCACGAACTACCCAATCTGCGTCACATAATCTGCTTCGATGGACCGATAGAGGACGGCGGCGTCATAACACTCCAAGAACTCTGTCAACTTGGCGTCGCCGCGGAGGAGGAATACCCGAACTACAGACAAGACGCATGTAATGTCGATGAAGACGCGCTGGCGACGGTGATATACACGTCGGG
>CAYTDU010000603.1:0-3934 GCA_964436395.1 uncultured Gemmatimonadaceae bacterium
ATCCCGCAACCTGTCCAGATCGACTTCTTCGATATCCGCGGCTAGGATGACTCTGTTCCCGGCCCTCTCACACGCCCTGGCAAAGCCGTCGGGGTAGGTGTAGATGACCAGTGCAGTCGTGCAGCCGCCATACAAGAATTCCGCGCACGAGGCCAGCCCCAGTTGCTCCATGTCGTCTGGACGGCGGTATCCCTCGAGAGGGAGGTTCACCTGGTAGAAGTCGCCGATGAGTTCGTAGGTACCCCTGAAATACTGTTGCAGATGTGCATGCGTGTTGACGAACCCGGGCAACACGACCTTGTGCTCGGCATTGACGACGTACTCGGGTCGAATTGTCGGACTCAGATTTTCTCCAACCTCGACGATCCGATCGTCCTCGATGTAGACGCTTCCCCGACGGTACACTCGGCGATCGCGATCCATTGTTGCAATGAACCCGTTCTGGATCAGGATTTTCGACGGGCGTGGTGCCTCGCGATCACTCGCTTCAACACATCCGCCCGCGAGTGCGGCGATGGATCCACCCAGGAAGGCTCGACGGCGCATGGGGTACCTCCGTGCAGAGATTCTCACTTTTCGGTCACTGCGAATTCTAACGGTTTGGTGAGAAACCACCTGATTTTGCACATATTGAAATGGTGGATTACAGACCACCTGTTTGTGGATTCCTCTGCGCATTCACAATGTGGGTGCCGCCGCTTACGTTCGCCAGGCGCCAAGATGGATTGCGTGGGCTCCCGGATGACGTTGAACGCGAAATACTCACGCTAGAGTGAAGCGATCTGCCCTTGGATTGCAGGTTCCTGACATCCGCCGCTACTCCACGCGCAACGCCTCTTGCGGGTCGATGCGGCTTGCTCTGCGGGCGGGCAGGTAGCAGGCCAAAAGACTCACCCCCACGAGCACACCGGCCACGAGCGCGAACGTCGCCGGATCGCGGTTCGAGACCTCGAAGAGAACGCTCTCCAACAGCTTCGTCGCCGCAAGCGAGGCGGCCAGCCCCACTCCAACGCCCAGCAGCACAGGCCAGACACCCTGGCGTAGCACCAACAGAATCACGTCTCGCGATTTGGCTCCGAGTGCCATACGGATGCCCATCTCGGCGGTGCGGCGGCCAACGGCATATGTGACGGTGCCGAAAATGCCCGCTCCAGCCAGGAGCAACGCGGTGCCGGCGAAGGCAGAGAGCAGCAACACCCTGAACCGCGGCAAACGGAGCGTGGCACTGCGGCGAGCCTCCATTGTGGTTATCTCCGGCACCGGTACGTTGGCATCTAGAGCCCAGACGGCGTCGCGAAACGTTTCGGCCAGAACGAGTGGATTGCCCGAGGCTCTGATGGCCATGAAGAGACCAGAACTGACCGCCACCTGCGCGTATGGGAGATAGAAATCCCAGCGGGGCTCACTTGCGAGTGTGTTTTGACGGATGTTGCCGCTCACGCCGACCACCGTATGCCAGGTGCCACCGTGGTTCAGCGAAAGGCCGAGCCTCTTGCCAAGTGGATCCTCACCGGGCCATAGCCCTTCAGCCATCATCTCACTCATGACGATGACGTTGGGTGAGTTCGCGCCGTCCGTCACCATGAAGGCTCGGCCCCGCGTGATGGGGATGCCCATGGTTCGGAAGTAATCCAGGCCCACGGGGTGAGCCATGCCCAGCCCCGCACGTTCTCCACCCACGTCTTCTTCCCTCCACACGTTGGGAGCCCAGTTACTGAAGCCCATCGGCGGGTCGCCGATGTAACTCACGGAGGTCACCCCCGGCACTCCCTCGATGCTCACCTGCAGGTCCCTGAAGAATGCCGCTCTTTCCTCGTCCGAGTCGTACGAGGGGAGAAGACGCACCTGCATCAGTGCGAGGTTCTCCGTGTCGACGCCAGGGTCCCTTGCCTGGAGCCGTGCCACACTCCGGATCAGCAAGCCAGAACCTGTCAGAAGCACGAGCGCCAGTGCCACCTCGAGGGCCACGAGTGAGGCGCGCAGCCGCGACGTCCATCGCCCCGCCGTGCTACCTCTCGACGACCCCGCGAGAGCTGCGCCCTTTGCTTTGCTCGACCCCGCGAACGCGGGTCCGATACCGAAGAGCAGGCCCGTCAACAGAGCGATGCAGATGCTGAACCCCAGCACCCTCAGGTTGAGCGAAACGTCGGCGATGCGCGGGAAGTTTGCGGGTCCCAAAACTTTGAACGTCTTCACCCCCAACCAGGCCACGCACACACCAACCGCTCCACCCATCATTCCAAGCAGCAGACTCTCGGTTACGAGTTGCCCGAACAGGCGGCGGCGGGTCGCGCCGAGTGCGATGCGTAGCCCCAACTCGCGAGTCCGATCGAGAGCCCGCGCGAAAAGGAGCCCAGCCACATTAGCGCACGCAATCAGGAGCAGCAGCCCCGTCGCGCCAAGGAGAATGAGGAGGTCGCCGCGACGGCTTCCCACCACCTGGTCGAGAAGCGGGCGAGCCCCAATTCCGAGGTACGTATCGCCACGAACGTGCGCCCTGGGATACGCCTCTGTGAGTGCAACAGCCAGCGCATCGAGTTCGCTGTTCAACACCTCGACTGTGGCCCCTGAAGTGAGCCGGGCCACCGACCGGATGGTGTAGTTGGTTCGCGGTGTGTTGTAGGCGGCGGAATTAACCTGCAGAGGAGCCCACAACTCGGAGGCAGGAAGCCGCGAATAGGGATTCTCTAGCGAAGGCGGGTGGTAGAAACCCGGGGGAAGCACACCCACAACGGTGTAGGTGAGCAGCTCCGGCGTCCTTCCGTTCGAGGCAGTGAACGTCGATCCCACCACGTTCGGGTCGGCACCCCAGCGCCCGCGCCACAGTCGGTCGCTGACCATCACTACCTGCGGATTGTCCACTTGATGGTGATCGGGCGAGAAACCGCTGCCCAACGCCGGCGCGACACCCAGCACTCGGAAATAGTCGGGGCTCACGACTGCTACGGACACCCGTTCCGGCTCCCCTTCCCCAACGATGTCGAGGGCGCGCCCACGGCTGGCTGCGAACTCCCCAACCGAACCGACCTGGCCCATCACGTCCATCAGCGACGGTAGAGACATGCCGCTGATGTTGGATCTCTGGGGGTACTTCGAGCCCAGGAACACGAGGCGATCGGGTTCGGGATACGGCAGCGGCCGGAGCAACACGCCGTCCACGGCGCTGAACAGCGTGGCGCTGGCGCCGACACCTAGGCCGATGACTCCGACGGCTACCGCCGCGAACACCGGACGCTTGCGGAGTGTGCGGAATGCATACAGCAGGTCCCGCGCAAAGCTCTCGAGCAACGACCCACGTGCCCGATGCGGCGTTCTATCGTGCGGTTCGGGCAGCTTCTTTCCGTCTGGGTCGCGCCCGAACCACGACCTGATCCGCAAGCGGAGGGCCGCCTTGGCCAGGTCGACGATCGTGCGAAACCAAAACAGGCTTCTTCGTCCGATTCCTCCACTGCCACTCGCTTCGGCAAAATCTCTCTTGAAGTACTCCCGGAGTTCCAAGCCGTACCTTTGGCGGAACCGTGACGGATACAGGCGCATCAGCACTCGGAAAACCCGCTCGCCCACCGTCATGCTTCCTCCTGGCCGGGAAGCAGGTCCAGGGCCTGCCCGTACTTGACCACGGCGGCGAGCCGCCCCAATTCCTCGCGAACGAGCCGTTCGCCCGCCGACTCCAGCCGGTAGTACCGGCGCCGAGGATCGGCCTGTTGCCCGGCGGGTGGAGAAGCTTCGGCGATGAGCGCCCGCTGCTCTAGACGCTGTATGGCCTCGTAAAGAGTGCCGGAACCCAGCTTCATCTCTCCTTCCGTGCGCTCGGCGACGTCGAGCTTGATGCCGTATCCATGCAGTGGCCTGCCTGCGAGACTGAGGAGGATCTGGAGATCAACTGTCGTGAGTTTCATTGCCTTGCCTGCCTGAGTTAGAGCCCCCACCAGTT
>CAYTDU010000604.1:0-3924 GCA_964436395.1 uncultured Gemmatimonadaceae bacterium
TACTTCCGTATCCCGTCATGATGATGACCGGGATCTCGTGCCCCGCTTCATCGAGCTGCTTTATCAGATCCATGCCGCTGGCATTCGGCATGCTGTAGTCGGATATGATGAGATCACAGGGCGCGGTGTTCACCTTTTCGAGTGCCTCGGCAACACTCGTGGCAATCACGGCCTCGTGTCCCAGGCTGACCAACGCGTTTTCGAGTACGACGCTGACTGGAGCTTCGTCATCTACGCATAGCACAGTCGCCATTGAAGCAGCACTCCTAGATGGCTTGAGAATTGCTCCTAACCTACCGATGCTAGAGAGAGGCGGCAACTCCTGCCGGTGGTGCGAGTATGAGAATTACTAGTCAATCACATTTGTTGAACACGCTTCAGTACCTGCGCACCAGCCAGAAGACACTGGCTGATGCGGAGCTCGAGGTGGCCACGGGAAGACGCGTCCGCACTGTCTCCGATGATCCAACAAACGCGGGCTCAATCATGCGGATCGACCAGAAACTGCGAGCCACGGAGCAGTTCCGGCGCAACGCCGCGGCGGTTCGAACCAGTCTCTCGGTGGAGGAGGAAGTCACCACCGCCTTGCGTGATTTGGTTGAGCAGGCGCGAGCGGTTGCGATTGGAAACCACTCAGACGACCCGACTGATCCGAACCGGCAGGCCGCCCTTGATCACGTTCGGACCTTGGTTGACCAGGCTATTTCGCTTGGCAACACGCAGGTAGGTAGCGACCACATATTCGCCGGTAGTGAAACGGACACACCTCCCTTCCTCGCCGACGGCACCTACGTGGGCGACTCCAACGTCCGCCAGGTCGAAATTCGACAGGGACTGTTGCTGGACACAAACCACACCGGTGACGAGCTATTCGAGAGTTCCATCCAAGCGCTTCAGGCGTTGGCCACAGAACTCGAATTCGGAACTGGAGTTTCAATTCAGGCCGTGGCAGTTGATCTCAACGCAGCTAACGCGGACGTTATCAATTGCGAGGCATCTCTCGGGCTCCGCATGCAGGAGATCGAGTGGGCGGACCGCCACTTGGCAAGACAGGCTAACGCGATGCTCGATTTGCGAGAGGACATGGCTCAAGCCAACCCGGAAGAGTCGATAGTACGGTTTTTGGCGGCTCAGACGGCTCTCGAACAGGCACGTGAGGTGATCTCGAGGATCATGCAAACCAGCCTAACGGATCATCTATAAGTAAAGAGCTGAATCCTCTTACCATTCAGAACCGCCGAAACTAGTGATTCACCCCACTGAAGTTCTGCGAATCCGCCATCAATATTGGGGTATCTGTACCTCCATGAACCTCAAGTTCTAGGGATTCGTGCCGATCATGTGATGTGTCGGCAGGAAAACGGTACGTGGCAGAAGCCAACAACACCACAATCCTAGAAGGGGAGAACACCATGTCTATTAGTGACATCGCCTTGGGTGGAGCCATGCGTTCCAATCTAAACAGTCTGTCTCTCACCTCCGCATTGATGTCGCGGACCAGCGAGCGACTGGCCACCGGGCTCAAGGTGAACACGGCGGTTGACGATCCAACCGCATTTTTCGCTGCTCAAAGCCACAGAAGTCGGGCCGCAGATCTGGCGGCGCGCAAAGACGGCATGGGCGAAGCATTGCAGACGCTCTCAGCAGCCTCGAACGGTATCGACGCAATCACCTCCTTGATCGAACAGGCCAAGGGTATTGTCGACTCCGCTCGTTCGGCATCCGCGGCGGACGCTGCCACGCTTGCCACTCAGTATGACGAAGTTCTCGCGCAAATCGACGCTTTGGCGGGCGATTCAGGCTACAAGGGTGTAAACCTGCTCGAGTCTGGCGGCACTGGCAGCCTGACAGTGGTATTCAACGAGGGCGGAACTTCAACTCTTGACGTGACCGGGTTCGATGCCACCTCAACGGGCTTGGCGGTCACTGGCGCAACCGACTTCACGGACGCCGCAGAACTCGACACACACACCACAGAGCTGGACACAGCACTGGGCACGCTGCGCACCGGCGCCAAGTCTTTGGCCGCCAACAGCAGTGTGGTCACCGCTCGGCAGGAGTTCACGAACAGTATGATCGCCGCCCTGCAAACGGGTGCAGACAACCTCACGGTTGCAGACGAGAACGAGGAGAGCGCCAACATGCTCGCCCTCCAGACAAGACAGCAGGTGAGTGTCGCGGCCATGGGCATTACGTCCCAGGCCTCTCAGAGCATCCTGAGGCTCTTTTAGCCAAAGATAGAACCACGGATGTGGGCGGAGGCTTAACACCCTCCGCCCTTTCACCCTGAACAACCGCGAGTGAGGTAGAAAATGCCGCTAAGATTGACACTCAAATCGCATGAAAGAGTGATTATTGGCGGAGCCGTCGTGAAGAACGGGGACTCGCGGACCGAACTGCAGGTAGAGAACAGAGTACCGATCCTGAGAGAAGCCGACATTCTGAGTCCCTCAGCGGTG
The DNA here is from genome assembly GCA_964436395.1 of uncultured Gemmatimonadaceae bacterium. Lineage (GTDB taxonomy): Bacteria > Gemmatimonadota > Gemmatimonadetes > Gemmatimonadales > GWC2-71-9 > JBDGYW01. Next base: position 2,460 of record CAYTDU010000604.1, read on the forward strand.
AAGACTCCGTGCGAGCAGATCTATCTGGCGGTGCAGCTCATGTACGTAGACGAAGACAACATCGAGCAGCACCGCCGGCTTTACCACAATCTTGTTGAAGATGTACTCGTGGCTGCACCGAGCACACGACCGTTGCTCGGCGCTATGAACGAAAAAGTAGTTGCTGGCCGCCACTATCAGGCTCTCAAGAGTGCCAAGGAACTGCTGAAGTACGAAGAGGAGCTAATGCGCCGTGGGACCAAGAGCAATTGACGCGTACGAGGCGGCAGGAAAGGCTGCTAGCTCCAATCGCGAGCTGGAGGCCGCCGCATTATTCAAAGCAGCCAGAAGACTCGAGGCAGTGCGTCGCGAGTGGGATTCGCCAGAACGGGCGGAAATCCTCCAAGCCGCATTGCGGTACAACCAGCACCTATGGACTTTCCTTCAATCGGAGCTCTCGGTGCCTGATCACGAGATGCTCACTCCTCTTCGCGTCAACCTGCTCCGACTGAGTGGTTTTGTAGATCGTCGGACGTTTGAGATAATGTCGGCAACCGAGCCCGATCCGGACCAGCTCCAAGTTCTGATCGACATCAACCGTAACATCGCAGCTGGCCTCAGCGAACGGGCGTAATTCCGGACACGATCGACCCCGTTTGGCGCCCCAGAGTTGACACAATCGGCAAAAACTAAAGTATTGAGTCCGTTGTGCCGATATTAAAGAGTACTGATGGCGGGTTCACGTTCGACCTCTGCTTGGACGGAGACCAGCCTGTAGTGTCTTTGCCGGAGGAGAAATGACGGTCGAACCAACCAATCGAGCCCAAATACAGCCATCGACGACGAGTAGGCCGAAAGATGCGGTCCCTGGGAAACGGCCCGGAGCAAAACCAAAAGAAACAACGAAGGTCCCGAACCCCGTCGTCGACAAGGTAGAGGTCTCATCCGCCGCACAAAAACTGCATGAGTTGCTCGGCTCCGAGGGTATAGAAGCGAACACGATACCTGCAGAACGAATGAAAGAAATCTTGGAGCGGATATCGGATGGAACCTACGACAATCCCGAGGTCATTAACGAAATAGCGCGACGCGCAGTTGAAGATCTTTGAAAGATGGGCCCCGCCGGGCCATAGTCGGATGACCCAGCGGGCAAATGTGGCAGGATATTAGGGAGGTTTGTTCACACCACGGCCAGGACATCGTTTGGCGAGCTTCGCCGACGACGCTTGGCTTTAGTCTTTGTAGGACGTTTCTTCACGATTCTGTATGATGGCCGCTTCGCCTTTTCGGTATACAGATCCTGGTCTGCTTTCCTCAACAGTTCTTCGATGCTCTCTTCGGCACCTGTAACCACCGTCGTCCCTATGCTCAGAGAGAGGTCGTAGCCGAGTTTGCCAGTGTCATTCGCGCGCGCCAGACATTCTTCGATCTTGTGCCTCAGCGCAGCTTCTCCAAAGTCGTCGATGTCGAATGCGAGCGCGACAAA
>CAYTDU010000605.1:0-3922 GCA_964436395.1 uncultured Gemmatimonadaceae bacterium
AGTCTGCCGATGGGGATTAGCGTCGGTCATGTGACACCATGCATGAGTTCTCCAATGTGCGCCACCAGTCCTATCTTTCAGATCGATGATTCAGCCGGGTCGCCGGGTGCAACGATTCCAATCTACTTCCACGGTGCGAAAGGAGACGAATGACCGTACTTGTGCTATCTGTAGCTGGCTTTTTGCTCTATCTGATAGTTGAGAGGGTGAAGATAGACCGTTGGCGTCGCCGCATTCCGCAGATAATGATAGTAACGGGAACGAGAGGTAAGTCTAGCGTAGTGAGGATGCTCACTTCGGTACTCAGGGCGGATGGACGGCAGGTTCTCGCTAAAACGACTGGTTCATCGCCGCGACTGTTGTGGCCCGATGGAACAGAGACCGAGATCAAGCGACGTGGACCGGCATCGATTCTAGAGCAAAAGGCCCTCATCAAACAGGCAGCCACTCTGAAAGTTGACTACCTAGTCGCCGAGGTCATGAGCATCCACCCCGAGAATCACTACGTAGAGGCACAGCAGATCTTGAAGCCCGACGTGGTTGCAATCACAAACTGCTGGCCGGATCACGTAGACGCACAAGGAGACACGGAGAAAGACGTTGCAGTAACACTATGCCGGGGCATCCCCGAGAGAGCGACCGTCATAGTAACGGCCGCCTCCAACTCGACTGTGATCCAATCGAAAGTCGAGGCCAGTTTCGGGAGGTGCGTGGTCGTGGAGCAGAACGCATCTGAGTCGACCAGGCAGCGCATTCCCGAGCTGCACGAAGTTGAGTTCTCCGAAAACGTTGATCTCGCCTATGGGCTCGCGAAACACCTGGGAATCGAAGACAGGCCAATCGCGGAAGGGTTGGCGAGAGTGGGCCGTGACCCCGGGGCCTTTGCGATGAGAACACTACGTGTGGGTGAGCCTGCAAAACGGTTGATCGTCGTGAACGCTTTTGCCGCCAACGATCCTACCTCAACCTTTCGCGTCCTCTCCAAAGCACAGGCAGTTGCACCTGCGATATCGGGCGTCGTGGGTTTGATGTGTTTGCGCTCGGATCGAGCCGATCGAACCGCGTATTGGCTCGAGGCACTCGGAAGCGGTACTTCCATACCGTTCCGCAGACTTTACGTGGCTGGCGGGCACGCGAACGCGCTTGTGCGGAGAGTACCCATCGCACAGAAACTGAGCCATGATTCCCCTAAACACATCATGCAAGCCGTAGCCAGGAATGTGGATGACGACACGGTCGTATTTGGCTTCGGCAACTTTGTAGGCATGGGAAGTCAACTAACGGAGTATTGGAACCGGGAAGGTGTCGTATATGGGATATGAGATTGCCTTCCTAGGACTCATGCTATCCTTGTTGTTCACCGGACTTACGGGCGTCTATCCCGGTGGCATCATAGTACCCAGCTACCTCGTGCTTTTCCTGAATCAGCCGGAGCGAATCGTTGGAACGTTGATCGCTGCAGTGCTTACGCTGGGAATCTACAGGCTCGCATCATCCTATCTGATCATCTTCGGAAGACGTCGGTTTGTGTTCCTCATCCTGATTGGCGGTGTGTGGACGTTGCTTTGGCTCGCCGTGTTCCCTTCGCTTTTCCCCATGTCACTCGAGTTCCGGGTGATCGGTTGGGTGATTCCGGGATTGATCGCGAACCACTTCGACCGGCAGGGAATCGTGGTGACAACGGCGGCATTGGTCACCGTGACGGTTGCACTGCACTTCATCGGGCGGATGACCACCTTGTGAAGCCATCCATGTTGTTCGGAAGAATTCCGCAGAGCATGGAACGTCGCACTCCTGCGGCACTCCTGGCTGCCGGAGCGATAGCACTGGCCGCATATGTGCTGCTGCAGTTGCTCGCACCCGAAAGGCCTATCGACCAAACCGAAGGCATGCTCGAAGCGGCAGCGCTCATGCAGCAGGCGACTAGAGTCACGCGCGCCTTCTGTGAGTCGGCCGGTATCGAGATAGATAAGGAAATAGATCCCAATCGCACGTGCCTGATTGGTCCCGAACTCACTCCGCTAATGACCACACTGGGTCATTTGGACGCCAAACGAACCACGACAGACCCGGCAATGGCAAGCCTAGTCGTTCACCTCCTGATGGAGGCCGACGTTTCCGAGGGTGACACTATCGCCGTGGGAAGTTCAGCATCGTTCCCCGCGGCGCTGATTGCCACACTTGCGGCCGCCGAGAAGATGCATGTGCACCCAATAGTCATCATCTCCCTGGGAGCATCGACTTACGGGGCAACCAACCCTGAATTCAACCTGCTGGACATGTACACGTTACTGCTGCGTGAAGGTGTCTTTGAAACACCGCCAGCAGCAGTTTCACTTGGCGGTGACGAAGACATCGGAGGCGGGTTCGATCCCGATCTAAGAACCGAGTTGGAGACTCAGATCGAGACGGCCGGATTCCGGTTCATATCAGACTCAGGATTGCGGAGAAACGTCGCAACGCGCATGGAAGTCTACGGAACGACCAGCGGCGTCAATCGAGTCAAAGCATTCGTTAACACCGGAGGGAGCTACGCCAACTTGGGCACAAGCTCTGTCGCCCTGCAACTGCAGCCGGGACTCAACACAGATGTTTCTCTTCCGCCAACAAGCCAACGGGGAGTGCTGTTTGAAATGGCCGCTCATGGGGTCCCGATTATCCACTTACTCTTCATAAGGGGACTAGCCCTCCGGCACGGATTAACATGGGACCCGATCCCGCTGAGCCAGCCAGGAGAGGTCGAACTGCATGCCGATCGGCCGGCGAAACCGAATGTGGTGTGGTTTATTGGAGTGCCGTACCTGTTGATCACAGCCATACTCCTAGCAGCACATTGTCGGTCAGCTAGTCAAAGGACACAGGTATCGGCGGAACTCACACTCTAGGTAGAATCGTGGGCAGTTCTGTGGCGCAGCATGCTGGGACTCCCGCAGCGCACCGCAGTGAGCGCCGCTCGGCGTGAATACGCCGGCGGCGCGGAATGTAGGTAAGCGGAGGGAGATGCCAGGATGCGGAGCCACATCCGGCGGCGCACAGGTTGATCGGTCCGCTCACATCCGATATCATACCCGCGTCCTCCCAGACCCACGGTTTCTCATTTGCAGGAGAACCAAATGAAACGTCTACACAAGATCGCGCTCACGACCGCGCTTACTCTTTCCCTGTGTGCGGCCACGGCAGCGCCCGTTTCGGCACAGGCAACGGCGGAGTTGCCGGTGCTGGTTACTTCAGTCGGCCAGAGCCCGGGCCCTGTCTACTTCCGAGTCTTCATGAACCGCCTCGGATACGACTTCGTATTCAACAGCCTGGCCACCGTGGAAGATATGGCCGCCGGTCACGAAACAGCCGGCGCATTCAAATCGATCATAATTGTCACCGGAGCGAGCGGTAAAGGCATGGGCGCCGCAGGCATCTCGATCGAAGACGAGCTGTCCCGTGCAGAGCGACTGATCGCACAAGCCAAGAGTCTCGGCATGACCATCATCGGTGCACATATCGAGGGAATGGAACGCCGTGCGCAGGGTGCGGCCCCCGGAGACAACACCGATGAGCTGTCCATCGACGCCGTCTGTCCGAATGCGGACATGCTGCTCGTAATGGAAGAGGGTAACGAAGACGGTCGCTTCAGCGATATCGCTACGGACGTGGGTATCCCGATCATCCTGTTCGAAAAACTCACAAACCTGAGTGACGTACTGCCGACCATTTTCGGTGGTTAGGAGTTTAGTAGCGTGAGCATGTTCGCATCCGCCGGGATCGTACTCGGCGTGATGGTCGTCGTCTACATCATCACAAAGGCCTTCAAACTCTCGACAGAGTTGGCCATGCTTGCCGCGGCCGTTGCGGGCGGGCTGGCAGGCGGATTCGGGTTGCCGGCAAGGCACTACGCCGAAGGTGCGATCAGCTACCTCGACATCAACCT
>CAYTDU010000606.1:0-3916 GCA_964436395.1 uncultured Gemmatimonadaceae bacterium
GCGATAAGCTGTCGATCGCCAACAGTCGCTACGTGCGCGGTATGATACTCTGGGAGATTGGTAACGCTGCTGAGGCAGCTGCCTACCTGGCTCGGGCTAGAAACCTGTACGAAGAGTTGGACGATCAAGTACATATGGCTTGGGTGGATAAATACACCGGCTACTTCCACTACCGCATTGGGGACGTCGATACTGCAACCGAATACCTCACGCAGGCAATGGCTGTCTTTCGCGATCGCACTGTCAAGAATGACCTGGCCGATACCCTCAACATGCTCAGCCGCGTGACCCGTCGTCGCAATGTCACCGGACGCGCCGAAGAAGCGGTATTTGAGCAAGCAGAGCGGTACGCCCTCGAAGGACTGGAGATTGCGCGCGAGATTGGCGACCGCTACAAGATCGCTGAATGCAGTCTGTCGCTGTTCGCACTTTACTACCGGTGGGGAGAGGAGCACCAGATCCATGGCCGTCAGGAGCAGGCAGACAGCTACTACGCACAGGCCCAGGAGTGCCATGCTGAGGGATTCGCGATTGCCCGGGATGGTCACCATATCGACTTGCTCTCGGTGTACCACATGTACGCCGGCAACATGGTGTATGGTCTGGGACAGTCCGCGTATGTCCAGGGAGATAAGTCGTCCGCGATTCGAAAGTGGGATGAAGCATTCCGACACTACGTGGAGGAATGCCGCATCTCGGCTGCCTACAAAGAGATACGCTTTGACAGAGCGCTGCACGAGATTGCTTATCGACTGATGAGACTTCCTGCCCCGGACCTGACACAGAAGTACTGCAATGACTTGATGGATCAGTGGCGCAAACGTGGGCTTGAGCAGCGGTATCCCCAACTGGTGGCTGAGTGCGAACAGGTCAAGGCTTTCCTCGATGCACCCGAGGAACCGGTGGTCAGCCGGTTCTCTCGGGCTCAGGCGGACTTGTTCTGGATGGGTGATTGGGAGGGGATAGCACAAGCGGGCCAGCACGTGCTGGAACACAACCGCGTTTACCTTCGCAACGCCACTCTCGTCCACGCGTTGAATGCGAGCGCGTTTGCGCTGCGACAATTGGGGCGCTTCTCCGAGGCGCGACGATTGTGCACCCAGGGCCTGCATATCGGGGAGGTGATCGAAGACCGGGCCGCTGCTGCGGAAAGTCACTATGTGTTGGGTACGATCCAGTGGATTGTCGGCAACACGGCCGAGGCAGCGACCCATCTGCGCATTGCTCGTGAGTTTTTCGGTGAACTGGACGACGATGTAGGAGTTGCCAGAGTGCGCCGGTACGAAGGGTTCTTGTATTATCGCATCGGCAACTTGGACAGGGCCCTTGAGCTGCTGGGAGAAGCGCAAAGTTGTTTTGAGGAGCATAAGCAGTTGGCTGATTTGGCCGATGCTTTGACCGTGGAAGGTCGAATTCTATTCGAGGCTGGGCGATACGAACAGGCGCGGCAAAACGCGGTGCGGGCAAACGAGATAGCGCGAAAGATCGGCAACAACTACGTCATAGCCGAGACGTTGATCAATCTCTACTCGCTGTACCCCCGAGAAGTACGAATCGCCCGGGAATCTGGTGATCGAGAGACGGCAGCCGATTGCCTCGTTCTGGCACAGCAATGTCTTCAGGAGGGTGCCGAGCTTGCTCACCGGTTCGGCTATGATCTGCTGATCAGTGTGTACGAGAGAATCGCGGGCGATGTCGCCTTCGACCAGGACCGACTGGGCCAGGCGTTCGAACACTACGTCGCGGCGTTGGAGCACGGCGCCAGGTTCGAGTATGCGCGGCTCCATAGGACACTCGATCCTTGCTTGGACCGCTTGGCGCAACTGCCAGCCGACCAGATTCGCTATTACGCCGACTACGCGATTCGGGAGTGGAAAGCCAGGGGATTGGACACACAGTTCCCGGACGTAGTCAACGCGTTTGAGTTGATCAAGGAGTATCGAGAATATGTCTCGCAAGCCTGATACGAAGAGCACCGTGTCACAAGGTCCACAGGACCCCACGTCGTCTAAACCATCTTGTGCATCTCGTTTGTTCTTGCTTGCGGATTATGGTACGTCGGGACCAGTGGAAGTCGAGTTGGTCGATCATCCCGTCCATCTTGAGGAACCTCAGTTTGAGGCGCTGGTGGCGGACTCCCAGTGTGAGGTGTAGTCCTGCCGGGCATGGCTGAGCGTCCACGTGGTCACAAGCTGTACGTCCCGACAGTTCCCACGACCTACACGTTGGAGTTGACCTCCTATTGCAACAACGCTTGTGTGGGTTGTGGGAATGTCTTTTCTCGCGATCTGGGGGAGATGCCCGCCGCGCGGTGGGTGTCTCTCTTGGACCGCTTGCGTCCGCACTTGCTCAATATTCGGGTGACGGGCGGAGAGCCTACCCTCCATCGGCATTTCCCGCGCATCGTCGAAGCCATCGACCGCCTTGACGTTCCGTTCGTGCTCTTTTCCAACGGCGTGTGGGAGGACCGTCGAGAGATCATTCAGTTGCTGTCAGATTGCCGCAATCTGGACGGTGTGCTGGTCTCACTCCACGGCAGGGACCACCGATCGCACCGGCAGTTCGTGGGGCGCGATTCTTTTGAGCAAACGGTGGGCAGTATACGACAAGCTGCACAGGCAGGCCTGTTGATCAACACCAACACCGTTTTTACCCGTGCGAATTTTCGGAACGTTGAAGAGATTGTTCAGTTATCGTTGGGCTTGGGGTCTGGTTTCGTCGCCTTCAGCCGCTACTATGGCTCGCCCAATCCTGTCACTGCACTGAGCGACGACGAGTTCAGGCTGGCGGTTGCATCTGTTCATGCGTTGAAGGCCCGAGGCATGCCCGTGCGCTTTAATAACAATGTCCCCGCTTGTTTCAGTGGGTACCCCAGCAAGAGTTGCCCCGCCGGTATCACGCATTGCACAATCGACCCGCTGGGCAACGTGCGACCCTGTAACCATGTCTCGGTCACGTTCGGCAACCTGTTCGATTGTTCAATCGAAGAGATGTGGCGCTCAGAGTCCGCGCGCCGGTGGCGCGGCCTGATACCACAGCCGTGCTTTCAGTGCGCGGAGTTTCATAGATGTCGCGGTGGCTGCAAGGCGATGGCTCTGCGGTCGGACAGTGGGCAGGACCCGCTGATGCGATGTCCCCTTGCTGAGAATCTGCAGCAAGAGGCGCCGCGCAAGCTGCAACTCTACGAGGAGTCGGCACCGGTCAAGAACTTTGACATCCGGCGAGAAGAGTTCGGCCTCTTGTTGGTCAACCGCAGCCGCGTTCTCCCGGTGGCACTAGCTGCCGAGCCACTGCTCGACATGCTGGATGGCAACCATTCACTCCGTAAGATCAAACGACAGTTTGGCCAGGAAGGTTTGGACTTCGTCGGTCACTTGTATGTGAACGGGCTAATACGCCTGGACTGACCTCTGACATGCTGGCGATTCGCCGCGTGAGGTGCCCGGCGGTTTTGCGACCCAGAGGCCACCGGCTTCTTCGGAGCGTGCTCGAGTCGCCAACCCCGAGAGCGAAGCGAAAGACACCAAATACCCGCTTGCCGTTCGTGTCCTTCCCTCTTTCTCACGCCTCGTGTTTCAATTGCCCCCAAGCAACATTCTTCCAAATCCGGCGGCGATACGAAACCCGTTCACATACCGTACGCCCAACACGCTTTGAACGTGTTTGACGTAACAGACAACGAATTCGTTCGTGGTCTCTTGTAGGAGGGAAACGAAACGCCGCGCGCCCGGTGTGCCTTACAGCGTGTACCGCCTTACCATAGGCGCCCGATCGAAATCGGCGTCGTGGCTCACCAGGTCGAAGCAGCCGCACTTCTGCATCGCCGCAAGATGTAACGCATCACGAGGGAGTAAGTGGTACGTGCTGATGTTCTCACTCATCCGTGCCACATCGGCAACGGCCATGTCCACCAGCG
>CAYTDU010000607.1:0-3910 GCA_964436395.1 uncultured Gemmatimonadaceae bacterium
CGGAATCGGGGAGTTGGGAAAAGCTCTTGCGGATTTCGGTGTGCAGATCCTCTCCACGGGAGGGACCGCGAAGGCGTTGAGCGCCGACGGCGTTCCCATCACAGAGGTATCTGATTTCACCGGATTTCCCGAAATGCTGGACGGTCGCGCACTGATTCCCAAAATGGGTCGAAGCGTAGGATCTCCAGGTTGAAATCCACATGCCACGGCAGGATTTCCCGAAATTCTTCAACCGCAGCATCTGGCGTTCCCATCAAAACGTAGGCCTCGGCTAGGAACATATTCGTTCCCTTGGGACTGGGATGCGATCGATGCCACAGTCGAGCCATTTCCGCTTCCCGCCTTGCCGCCTCCATCCTCCCGTTCACTGCATGTGATTGGGCAAGGCACGCCCGCAGCCAGTCACCCATTTCTGAGCTGGAGGCGAGCATTTTTTCCACGAAGACTGCCAGGGAGTCGATGTAAAGCTTGGCACGACCAGGATCTGTATAGTAAGCACCGACCTTGCCAAGCAGATAGCGGGCCGTGTCGCCTCCAAATGTCTCCTGTGTCAGCCCTCGCATCACTTCGGCATATTCGTCGAAGATGCGAAAAATTCTGTAACCATTGTTGTCGCGGGCTGTGGTGACCAGCAAGTTGACCAATCCGACCCGCTCTGCTCCGAGCTGCATTGCTTGATGTGCAGCAGCACTGTCGCCCAGCACCAAATGCAGCCAGGCCTTGTAGAAATAGGGGCCCGGCATATCAGGCGCAAGCGAAACAATTCGGTTGGCGTAAGACAGCTCAGCCTCGTGCTTGCGCGCTCTCGCGAACCAATCGCGGATCCTACTCGCGGTCTCAATAGAGCGTGGGTCGAGTTCACCCGCTCTCAACAATGTTGCTTCGGCCGAATCCCGTTCGCCCCTCCACGATTGGAAGGTCGCCAACCACAAGATTGACCAGGGATCGTTGGGCTGTTGACGAATTACCGCTTCGGCATGTTCCGCGAATTTTTGCATGTCTCCGGCCCACCTATAGTACTCGGCCAACGCCTTTTGGACCTCGACATGCTCGGGATCGAGGCGCACTGCCTCGTCAAGCGCCTCTTTCGCAAGAGCCCGGCGAGGTGCACCGAACATGTGTGGTTGTACGTTCAAATCATAGTCACATACGCCCCTGTGTGCGAAGAAGCGCATTACATGGGCCAACACGAAATCCGGGTCCAACACGGCCGCGCTGTCGAACATCTCGAGCGCAAGCAGGTGCGGCTCCCAATCGTGCCCGGCATTACCACGCTCATAGTATTCCAGCCCACGCAGATACACATCGTATGCCTGCATGTTCTCGGTGGGTTGGACTCCGATGGTCTCTGTCTCCTCGGGCAACAACACCACATTCATTCCCGCCGCCACCTGCTCGGCGATGCCTGCGTGAATCGTCAATACCCACCTCAAGGGCCCCCCGAAGGATTCAGCCCACAACTGGGCCTCGTCAGAGCCACGGATCAGCTGCGGGTTTACAACTACCCAACTCTCACCCGACGGGGGCTTGCTCAGGTGCACCGTCCCCTGCAGCAGGTAATCGGCACCCAGTTCTTCTGCTATCTGCCTGGCGTTCTTATTGGTGCCCTTGTATTGGAGCGCACTACTTCGAGCGATTACGATGAGGCCGGAAATCCTGGCAAGACGGTTTGTGATCTCCTCCGTGATTCCGTCGGTGAAATATTCGTCATCGGGGACACCCAGATTCTCGAACGGCAGGACCGCCAGTCTTGGAGGCCCTTCCAACCCGCCTCCGCCCGACAACACTCCAAAAGCAATTGCCACGGCCACGAGCACAGCCGCGACTGCGAACAGCGCAACTCGGAGGGGGAGGCTTCGTTTCGCTGGTTTCTGCGGTGCTGCCGCACTCACTCGCTCTGCGCTCAACGCCTCCGCAAACTGCTCCACAGTGCCAAACCGATCCACCGGCGCCTTTGCCAACGCCTTCGTGAGCGCCGCCTCGACTAGCTCTGGCACCGTCTCTCGCACCACCGAGATGCGTGGCGTGGGCTCATTCAGCTTCTTCGCCAAGATGGCCTGTGCAGTCGGGCCGGTATACGGTGGTTCTCCAGCGAGCATCTCATACAACACGCAGCCCAACGAATAGACATCACTTCTGCCGTCGAGGTGGTGCTCCCCGCTCGCTTGTTCGGGACTCATGTAGGCGGGCGTACCGATGCTGATGCCGGTCTCGGTGAGGCCTTCTCCACCTGCCTCCGTGATAGCTCTGGCAATCCCGAAGTCGGCGACCACCGCTTCACCCGCCAACAGCAACACGTTTTCCGGTTTGATGTCCCGGTGGACCACGTCGCGGCTGTGAGCATAACTCAACGCGGCGGCAACTTCTCGCGTGATCTGCAACGTTTCGTCGAGTGGGAGTTGGCCCTCGCGGTTCAAACGGTCGCGGAGAGTCTCGCCCTCGATGTAGGGCATTACGTAGAACAAAAAGGCGGACGGTCGGACGGGCGGACGGGCGTTAGGTTGGTCGGACGGTCGGACAGTCGGACGGTCGGACGGTGGTGCGTCGACACTTCCGGAATCCAGCAGTGGCAAGATGTGCGGATGAGTGAGGTTCGCAGTGATCCTGATTTCCCGGAGGAACCGCTCAGCACCGAGTGCCGCGGCCAACTCCGGACGCAATACTTTTACCGCCACCTTGCGATCGTGCTTCAGGTCGTGAGCGAGGTAGACCACAGCCATCCCACCACGGCCGATCTCCCGCTCCACGGTGTAGCGGCCCGACAAGGCGCGCCGTAAACGATCCAGGGGTTCGCAAGCCTCGAACCCCACAGGTCGCCTCCGCAACCGCTCAGCGAAAGCCATCACATCAGGTGACGGTTGCGCATCCAACTCGGCGACCAACCGCGCTGCATGACGATCGGCTTGCTCCAACGCGCCCGCTCGATCGCCCGCCCTCTCGAGTGCCTCCATCAACCGCAAAACGCTCCGCGTCGCATACGGATCGTGCTCGACCAACTCGCGCCACCATTCCGCCGCCTGCAAATCATCGCGCCGCTCACCCGCAGCACCGGCCAACTGCTCCAAAGCACCGGCGTATGCTCGTGCCAAACGGTCTCGCTCACCCTCCATCCACTGATCGAATTCCACGCTTCCACGAAGTGAAAAACCGGCCAAGAAAGGACCCTTGTGCAGCTCCACCGCACGCTTGGGATCACCATCACCCAGTGCAGCTTCGAACGCCGCTACATCACACCAGAACACCTCTGCGCTGAGTCCAACCTCGTCGTGACCACGAGTGACCAGCGCGTCCTGGCCCAACTCCTGGCGCAACTCATAGAGCGCCTGGCGCAATGAAGCGCGCGCTCGGGCTTCTTCGTGCTCCGGCCAGAAGAGTCCCAGCAGTGGATCGCGACGCACAAATCCCTTCCGGGATGCCACGGCGAGATACGCGAGTAGAGCAATGCGCTTGGGCTGAACGAGGACCGACTGCAGCTCCGACCCATCGGCGCCAAGCAGCGATACAGTACCAAGCGTGCGGAATTCGATCATTTGATCCCCAGGCGACGGCCAGTTGACGGCCACTTTGAGCCCCAGTTGACGGCCCGGTCCGATGCTACGGTTGGAGCCGAGGGCGGCGCCGACGCGGACCTCACATCCTGCCAACCCAAGCTCCACAGACGATCGATAATGGAGGTGTGCCATGACGCAGCATCGGACTCTTTCCTACACCCGGGCACCACGGTCACGTGTGCCAACTGTCCCTCGGCTCGTTCATCGAGTCCGTGGCTGTGCCTCGAGCATCTTGCTAGTGTCAGTTGCAGCGGCCTGCCTCGGTGCCTGTGCATCCAAACGCGCCTGGCCCAAGATGCTGTTCGTGGACCAGGTTGACGGCGACTACGCTGAGCTGATTGTGGCAAGCAACTACCGGC